>WTBG01000190.1 GCA_013139225.1 Deltaproteobacteria bacterium | reverse complement strand
CTCAACCATCCCCAAAAATCTCTGGCAGATCTTAACAGTTTTTTTACATCCTTCCAATTAATTAACTTGAGAGTTCTGAAACCTCTGCTTAGGCTAAAATAAAACTTCCTATAAGCAAGGTTTCGATAATTGTTAACCACCTGCGAAGATACTGTGGGGAGTTCCATGAAAGCAGAATCCTGCTTGAAGTGGTCAAATCCAGAATTCTTGATCCACCCTTCATTTAATGCACGATCATAGAGCCTGCTTCCAGGAAATGGAACAGCACAGTAGAACTGTGCCAGATCAAGCTCTAACTGTTTTGCATATTCTATGGTGTGTTTCATCGTTTCTTCAGTCTCACCAGGAAGTCCTAAAATAAAATGCCCGACGGTCTTAATGCCTGCATCTTTAGCATATCTCACTGCTTCATAAGCTTGCTCTACTTTAATTCCTTTATTTGCCTCATCCAATACCTTTTGACTTCCTGATTCAACCCCATAACTTATCATCCAACAACCTGCTTTTGCCATCAACTTTAAAAGTGGCCCATCAACTGTATCGACTCTGCTGTTAGAAGTCCATGAAATGTTAATCCCTCCTTCAAGAATTGCCGAACAGAGCTCTCGTATATATTCTTTATCCACTACAAAGGTCTCAGCCCAGAAGAAAAAGTTTCTTATCCCAAACCGATCCATATCATATTCAATTTCCTTTAGCACACTTTCAACCGACCTTTTTCTTAATCTTTTACCATAATACGTTTGACAAGTGCAAAAACTACAATTAAACGGGCACCCTCGCAAGGGTGAAATCATAAGGTATCGCTTCCCTTTGAGGGGCAAGCGATAACAATCCAGATCTATCAAATGCCAGGCCGGCAATGGTAGGCCATCCAAATCTTCTATAAATGGTCTTTTAGGATTAGCAACGATCTCTCCTTCATTATTTCTAAAGGTCAAGCCAGCAACATTTTTGATGTCTTTCTTTTCCTGTAAAACATTTATTAATTCACCTACTGTAAGTTCAGGCTCATTTCTTATGATAAAATCAATCTCAGGGAATGCTTCCATACATTGCTTATCCAGCACAGTTACATGTGTCCCGAAAACTGCAGTATAGATTTTACCATTACACTTCTTAATAAAAGAAGCCAATTCCAAATCACCTTGAATGGAAGGAGTTCCAGTACTCCAAATTACTACATGGGGTAAAAACTTCTCAATCAACTGCTTTAACTCTTCCCAGCTAACTCCCTGGGCGGCACAATCTACAACCTTTACCTCATGACCATCTTTTTCCAAAACAGCGCCGATAGTAACAAGTGAAATTGGCGGCCATAAGGTAGCCCATACCCCCTGCTCCTGGGTGCAGCGACCTTCCCTGATAAACTTCTTATCATCTTTAGTTGGAGGATTAAGCAAAAAGATTTTCACATTAACACCATCCTATCCTTTTTCCCCATTTGACGTTCATACAAGCCTTTTCTCTTACTAACAATCTTGTATATAACCAGATTCCTTTCTCTCCACATTTCTTCTTTCCCCTTTACCTCATAAATCTCAACCCAATTACTTTTTGGGGGCGTTGACTTTACAAACTCAGTTGGATAACCAGGATACATATCAGGTCTTCTTGCCCCTCCCAAGATAACGATGGAACCATCGAGGAATTGAATCCTATCACGTTCAAAGCTCTTAACCTTGATTTTATTATTATCTAATTTCCTGTAGAACAAAAGCACTTTTTTCATTTCCCAATCAGTAATTACTTGTTTGCAAGGCATATGTTTAATCAAGTCATAAGCTTTCCTTCCGTCTGACATACAATCCCTGTAGAAATAACTTTTTCGATAAGCCTGATGGAGTGAGGTCACAAACAATCCTATAATGAGTAGCAGAAAAACGAGTTTAGCTAATATTCTGCCCTCAAATAACTTTTTAAAGAAATAGGCTGTTACAAGCAATGCAGGAATACTGGCAATTGACAAAAATCTAATCAACCGATGGATTGGCTGATAGTAAGGTGAAAGTTTCAAAGGGGTAAATTCCATCATCAAAAACAAATAAGAAAACCAGATAAGAGGAATAACTACTTTTTTTTCTCGCCTAAACAGAAAAAAAACTATTGCCAGCAAAAAAACTGGATAAAAGAATCCATAGGGATAGAATGTGTAGCCTGGATGACCTTCACTTACGATAGATAACATATGTTTGGGGTAGTAGAGCAATGCATCTTTCAAATAGCAGGTTTTATTAATGAAACTAGATGGGTTGTATTCTTTGTCGAAATTTATCTCTGCATGAATATGGGCCAAAAAATCACCCGTTTTAATGTAGTATGCAATCGAGAACAATGCTTGAACTATCAGCCACGATAACAAAAAAAAGACCACCTCATATCTAAATTCCTTTTTCTGCCACCTATTTAAAAGAGCTATCAGAATGAATAGTCCTACTACAGGCAAAGCATTAATCTTTACACCAACTGAAACACCCAGAACAAACCCTGAAAGTGTAAGATAGACTACGGTTTTCTTTCCATGCTCCTCAAGACCTTTTAGAAAAAGGAGCATTGATAAAGCCATTAACATACTGAGCATAATATCATTGCTCATAGTTGTGGCATGCACTATATTTAATGGGAATATTGCCAAGCAGAAAGCAGCTAAGAGTCCTGTTCTTTGGTCAAACAACAATTTCCCCAATGCATAGATAAGGTAAATTGAAATGAGAGAGGACAAAAGAACTGGGAGAATAAAACTAAACTCAGACCATCCAAAGTATTTAAGCGGTAACGCAGTAAAAAAGAGTAGAATCGGTCGGAAGGCAAAAACACAAGTTTTGCAAAGTGAGGGATAATGACCTTCAATAATAGCATATACACGGTCTGCGTAGTTAGGATCATCTCCTAATGCAAATCCAACAAAAAACAGTAGTCGGAGGAACAGCGCAAAAAACAGAATATAGGTGATGTTGATCCATTTCCTATTCATTTAGAAAAACAGGTATTTCACCAGAGTGTATACATATCTAAACCAAACTTTTTTAAGGCTAATCTTAGAATACCCCTTCTTTCTTTCATATTCATGACTGGGAACTTCCGCCATCCTGAAACCATTCTTCAGGGTCTTCATGATCATTTCCTGTTCAATAGTAGTAATATTTTCTTCGAGTCCCAACTGTTTAATGATATCAGTTTTAATGGCACGAAAGCCATTCTGGCTTTCACTAAGCTTTACTTTAAACCTCCAGTTGATGCAAGCGGTAATGAAGGAACTGCCCATCAAACGAAAACACTCATCAAAACCACCATGAAGTTCACTGGAGCCTCCAATGAGTCGTGACCCAGAGACATGGTCTGCCTCATCTTTTATTATGGGCTCCACCAGTTTAGGTATATCCTTTGGATCATGAGAACCATCAGCATCGATAAAGACAATGATATTGCCATTAACGAAATTTACAACATGCCGGAGTGCTTCCCCTTTCCCTTTTTTGTTATCCAGAATAACTTTCACCCCCAGATTTTCAGCAACTTCCCTCGTCCTATCTCGAGAGTGACCATCAACCACTAAAATCTCATCACCATAAGGCTTGCATCCCTCAATAATTTCAGCTATCGTATCTTCTTCGTCTAGAGTAGGTATAACAATAGATATCTTTGACTCTGCCTTATTCATTAATGCCTCCCTCAATTATTTAACATAGTAATCTGAGTGAATGAGATACAGCTTGATTCTGGATACTAGATTCTAGATACTGGATTGTTTCAATTTTAATAAGGTAGATTCTAAACCTTCTGTAAATATTAAACAAAATTTAAAAATAAGTAAAGTTCATAATTGTATAAGTCGATAGTATTTTCAAAACACGTCCTATTAAAGTAAACATATCAAATCCCCTCTACCCCCTTTTCCTAAGAGGATGTGTCACAATAGAAAATGGTAGCCGCAAGCTTTAGCTTGCGTTTAGAAAATGTAATAATTCTAACCTGTCTCGCAGCCCAAAGGTTGCGGCTACCACAAAAACATATAATCAAGAAACATCTTTCAAGAATGGTAAGATTATTATATCTTGACCCTTATATAAAAATAATGCTATATATTAGGTGAATAGTTTCATCTGCTTATTATTTGCAAATTTCTAAAGCTGAGGTGGAAACGCTATGGTATACAGTGAAGGGAAAGAACCCATCGAAATACCTGAAATCATACCCCTACTGCCTGTAAGAGATATTGTTATCTTCAATCATATGTTCTTACCTTTATATGTGGGAAGAGAGTCGTCCATCAATGCCGTTGATGAGGCTCTAGATAAAGATCGCCTAATTCTCCTTGTTACTCAAAAAGATCCTAACAATGATAGCCCAAAGCCTGATGATATATATGTTATTGGAACTGCGGCTATGATTATGAAAAAGTTCAAGCTCCCCGATGGAAGGGTTAAAATCCTCATACAAGGCCTGGTTAAATCACGAATTAAAGAATATGTGAGTCAGGAACCTTACTTTCAAGTTCGAATTGAACAAATTCCAGACCCTGTCATTAAAGAAATTTCTTCAGAATTTGAAGCGCTCATGAGAAATGTGAAAGAACAATGTGAAAAAATCTTATCACTCAAAGGTCTCATTTCTACAGAGGTCATCGAAATTTTGGATAGTGTAAATGAACCTGGCAGGCTAGCTGACCTTGTTGCCTCTAACTTGAGGTTAAAAATCTCAGAATCTCAACAGATATTGGAAACAATTAATCCTTTTGAAAGACTTGAAAAGGTTAATGAACACCTTTCTAAGGAACTTGAAGTTTCCACCATGCAAGCCAAAATCCAGTCTCAAGCCAAAGATGAGATGACCAAGACTCAAAGAGAATACTTTTTGAGAGAGCAACTAAAGGCTATAAAAGCAGAACTGGGTGATATCGATGAAAAAACTGCTGAGATAAGTGAATTTTCCCAAAAAATAAAGGCAGCAAAAATGCCTCCCGATGTTGAAAAGGAGGCAAGAAAACAGTTGGAAAGACTTGAACAGATGCATACTGATGCGGCTGAAGCCTCTATCGTCAGAACTTATTTAGACTGGTTGGTGGAAATCCCCTGGAGTAAAAGCACTAAGGATAACCTTGATATTAAAAAGGCAAAAAAGGTCCTGGATGAAGATCACTACAACTTGGAAAAAGTAAAAGAGAGAATATTAGAATACCTTGCAGTGAGAAAATTGAAGAAAAAGATGAAAGGACCTATCCTCTGCTTTGTTGGCCCTCCTGGAGTTGGTAAAACTTCTTTAGGCAAATCGATTGCACGGGCTTTGGGAAGAAAATTTAACAGAATTTCCCTGGGGGGTATTCGTGATGAGGCCGAAATCAGAGGACATCGCAGAACATACATTGGGGCCCTGCCGGGTAGAATTATTCAAGGGATAAAACAGGCAGGTAGTAATAATCCAATTTTTATGATGGATGAAATAGACAAAGTGGGTGCTGATTTTCGGGGAGATCCTTCAGCCGCACTTTTAGAGGTACTAGATCCAGAACAAAACTTTTCCTTCAGTGACCATTACCTCAATCTTCCTTTTAATCTCTCTAATGTTATGTTTATTACCACTGCTAATCTGGTTGATCCCATCCTATCTGCTCTAAAAGATCGGATGGAAATTATCAACATTTCAGGATATACTGATGAAGAAAAAATGATGATTGCCAAAAAATTTCTGATTCCCCGCCAGCTAGAAGAAAATGGTATTACCAAAGAAAACGTGAAGATTACTGACAAAGCCATTCTTATGACTATTTCTCATTACACTCAGGAATCAGGTTTGAGAAACCTGGAACGGGAAATCGCCTCCATTTTTAGAAAAGTTGCAAGAAGCATTGCAGAAAACAAGCACAAAAGTCATCGGGTAACTATCGATAATCTCCACAGATATTTAGGCGTGCCTAAATATCTACCTGAAGGAGAACAAGAAATCAGTCAAATCGGGGTTGCAACCGGACTTGCCTGGACCCAGTCGGGTGGAGAAGTTCTGTATGTAGAAGCTTCTACAATGAAAGGCAAAGGGAATCTTACATTAACAGGACATTTGGGTGATGTCATGAAGGAATCAGCACAGGCGGCTTTAACATATGCCCGTTCTAAAGCAAAGGAACTACACATAAGTCCTGATTTTTACGAGAAATTAGATCTACACATTCACGTACCAGCTGGTGCCATTCCCAAAGATGGACCATCAGCAGGTGTAACCATGGCTACAGCAGTAATTTCTGCATTAACCAAAACACCTGTAAAAAAAGGTGTGGCGATGACGGGGGAAATTACTTTGAGAGGAAGAATTCTCCCTGTTGGAGGTCTGAAAGAAAAGTCCCTGGGAGCTATACGGGCGAAGATAAAAACTATTATTGTCCCAGAAAGAAATAAAAAAGATCTTGAAGAAATACCCCAAAATATCAAAAAGCAACTGAATTTTGTATTTGTCCGTACTATGGACGATGTCCTCCAAAACACCTTGTCAAATAGCAAAAGAAAAAAAACCACTAAAAAGAAGAGATAGGTGGACATCAAAGAAATAGGTGAATTTGGACTTATTCAAAGGATCGCCGATAATTATCAATCATCCCATCCCACTGTTATCTCTGGCATGGGTGAAGATGCCGCAGCACTGAAGATTTCTGAACAAAAGATTCTTCTTGCAACCTGTGACCTCTTGCTAGAGGATATCCATTTCAATCTCAGCCTCACTGACAGCTATCACCTTGGAAGAAAATCACTGGCAGTCAACTTAAGCGACATTGCTGCCATGGGAGGTACTCCCCGCTTCTTTTTAGTATCCCTGGCAATACCATCTCATATCTCTGTAGAATTTATTGATGACCTTTATCGCGGCATCATGGAAATGGCAGGTGAATTTAACACCCAGCTTGTTGGAGGAGATACAAACGCCTCGCCTGATAAATTGATGATCGATATTACCCTGCTTGGAGAAGTAGATCCTAACCACATTCTCAAACGCAGTGGGACACAAGTGGGCGATTCTATTTTCGTAACAGGTACATTAGGAGACTCTGCTCTCGGCTTTTTTGCTCTGGAAATAGACAATAATTTAAATCAAACTTTATCTATAAATACTCTAACCTTAAGGCACATATCTCCTTACCCCAGAATCGAAGAAGGAAAAGTTATCGCTGAAAACCATCTTGCTTCTGCCATGATTGACATAAGTGACGGTCTCCTTGCAGACTTGAAGCAAATTCTCACCCTGAATAAGGTGGGTGCAACTGTCTGGACATCCCAAATCCCTCTGTCAAATGATTTTAAGCAATTCCAGATCAAGCAAGAACATAACAAACTAGATTTTGCCCTCAAAGGTGGGGAAGACTATGAACTTCTTTTTACCTCCCCAAAAACTAAAGAAAAGGATATCTATGGATTAAGTCAAAAAATTAAAGTCCCTATCAGTAAGATTGGGGAGATCAATTCTTCAGGTAAACTTGTAGTTTTAGATCAAAACCAGAAGCTATACCACATAGATGATCAAGGCTATGATCACTTTTCTTCTTCTAATAAACCAAGATTTTAACTGAAAACACTTAATTACATCAACCCTTGGAATTTTTAATTCTAGTTAAAATTATCCTTATCTTTATACTCCTTTGCTTTTCTGCCTTTTTCTCCGGCTCAGAGACTGCCCTATTCTCACTGGGATCTATCAAACTCTTCCAGCTTAAAGAATCCAATCACCCCAAAGCTCATCTTATCCAGGAACTTATAGAAAAACCTCGTCGTTTACTTATATCTATCCTTATAGGGAATGAATCTGTCAATATTACTGCTTCAGCATTAGCAGCCTCCCTTTGCATATCCTTTCTTGGCAATCAGGGAAAATGGTTAGCAATAGCCATTATGACTCCTCTCATTCTTGTTTTTGGTGAGGTCATTCCTAAAACAATAGCGGTTTCTTACAGCGAAAAATCATCCCTATTGGTTGCAAAACCGATAAGCATATTTGCACGTATGATTTTCCCCATCAGGTGGGTTATTAGAATCTTAGTAGACAGAATAGTCTCTCTCTTGGGCAAACATGAAGAAAAAAAGGAAAGTATCTTTTTTGAAGAAGAGTTTAAAGAGCTTGTTGAAGTAGGACATAAGGAGGGTGTTATTGAAAAGGAAGAGCGTGAAATGATCCACAAAATCCTTAAGTTTGGTGACACAATAGTATCTTCCATAATGACTCCCCGTGCAGACATGTTTACGCTTCCCCATGACTCTGATATTAACCACATAACCAAAGAAATAAATGAAAACCATTTCTCACGTGTGCCCATTTACAAACATGAGAAGAACAATATCATCGGTATACTAAACGCTAAGGATCTTCTCACCTTAAGAGACAAGCAACATATAACGAACAACAATATGTTTAGTATCCTTCGCCAACCATATTTTGTGCCCAAAGGCAAAAAGATACAAGAAATACTCAACGAATTTCAGGAGAAAAAGATTCACCTGGCACTGGTGGTTAACGAATATGGAAATGTTATAGGGCTGGTTACCATGGAAGATTTGCTGGAAGAACTGTTTGGTGAAATCTATGATGAATTTGATGATGAACTGAAAGAGGAAAAGAAAAGTTAGTATGGATATTACATTTTATATAATTATCTTCTTCTTATGCCTTGCTGTAGAAGCCTTCTTCTCGGGTTCAGAAATAGCCCTTATAGCAGCCAATCCCAAAAAAATTAGAAAATCACCTGAACTCTCACCCTCAAGAATAAAGATGACATTAAAATTACTCAAAAACCGTGAAAGGCTTTTGGCTACTACTCTTTGCGGTACCAACCTCTCTGTAATAACAAATACTATTTTAATCACTTCTCTCTTCATCTCTCTCCTTAGCGAAAAGGGTGAAATCTACTCCATCCTTATCCTTTCTCCTCTTTTGCTTATCTTCGGAGAAATTATTCCTAAGACCTTTTTCCAACAGAATGCCACCAGGATTGCACCTTGGGTATCCTATCCTGTCTGGTTAGCTTCTTATCTCTTTTATCCTCTGGTCATCTACATGAACAAATTAACCAACATCATATTCCTACTCGCTGGTGCCAAAAAATCCAAAGAAACACTTTTTGTTACCCGTGAAGAGTTAAAGCTTATTCTCAAGATGAGCAGAAAGGGAAGCGATTTAACCACAGGGGAAGTAAACATGATCAATCGACTCTTTGACTTTTCTCATACGACAGTTAAAGAGGCAATGATCCCTTTTGTTGAAGTTTCGGCCGTCGAAGACAAGGATACTGTTAAGGAAGCTATTGCAATTATTTCAAAAAAGGGTTATTCTCGTCTACCTGTATACAATGAGAGAATCGATAATATTATTGGTATTGTAAACAGTTTTGATCTCCTTAACACTCCCAATGACCAGTCTATCAAGTCTCTTATCCGCACTATACTTTTTGTACCTGAATCAAAACCCATCGATGAACTGGTGGTTGAAATGCAAAAGAAGAGAAATCACCTGGCAATTGTAGTGGATGAATATGGTGGGACTATAGGAATTATTACCATAGAAGATATACTGGAAGAAATAGTGGGAGAAATCAAGGATGAATATGATATTGATCAAAGATTATACCACAGAACCGGATGGAATAAATATATTATCAATGCACGGATGGAAATAGACCAGATCCATGAACTCTTACATTTGTCTCTACCTGATGGGGATTTTGAAACCCTTGGAGGATTCCTCCTGGAAAAATTTGGTCATATTCCAAAGCCAGGAGAAATCGTAAAATATCAGGACATTACTTTCACCATTGTGAGTGCTGATGAGCGTTCAATTGGTGAAGTAAGAATTAAAGTTGGGAAATCAAAAATATCACTTTAACGTTTTGATAAGGAGCATTATGAATCCTGAAAACATAAGACAGTTGCTGGGAAAAGTCAAAAAAGGAGAATTGGCTATCGACAAGGCTTTAGAAAGAGTAAAGACCCTGCCTTTTGAAGACATTGGCTTCGCAACACTAGACCACCATCGTTCTTTACGCAAAGGCTTCCCTGAAGTAATTTGGGGAGAAGGCAAGACATCTTCCCAAATAACTATTATCATCAAAAAGATGATGAGTAGAAACCATCCCATTTTAGTCACTCGGGTTGATGTACGCAAGGCAGCACAGATTAAAAAATCTATTCCCCAAATATCCTACCATCCTGTATCTCGCACCTTGACATCAACCACCGGTAAAATCTCTAAAACTGGGAAGGGAACCATCCTGGTAATCTCAGCAGGAACTTCCGATATTCCCGTTGCAGAAGAAGCAGTAATTACTGCTACCATAATGGGTAATAAAGTTGACCATCTCTATGATGTAGGAGTTGCTGGAATTCACCGACTGGTGGATAAAAAAGAAAAACTTATGTCTTCCTCTGTCCTTATTGTAGTAGCTGGAATGGAAGGAGCACTACCCAGTGTAATTGGTGGATTAATAGATAAACCGATAATCGCAGTTCCTACCAGTACTGGTTATGGCACAGGATTGGGAGGAATTGCAGCATTGCTCTCCATGCTCAATTCTTGTGCTTCAGGAGTAGCTGTGGTAAATATTGACAACGGTTTCGGAGCAGGTTATATTGCAAGCCTTATTAATAGTGTGTAAACTACAACTTAATTGCTTGAAATATTATTGGTTCCCGGTAATTAATCGCATAGTGCAAAATGTGAATTGAAAAACGCAATCTAAATATTCATTCCATTATCATTCCTGCGGAAGCAGGAATCTATATCAAATCAAAATATAGCTTCTGGATTCCCGTTTTTGCAGGAATGACAGTTTATCTAGAATTTACATTTTGTGCTTTTCATTTTTCATTGTCTGGTTAAAATCCCACTTAATCTTTAACCTATACTTTATACCTATGAAAATTGCCTATCTTGATTGTTTTTCTGGTATCAGCGGTGATATGTTTCTCGGTGCTCTGATCGATTGTGGCTTTCCTCGTAAGCTGCTCAAAAAGGAGCTCGCAGGTTTGTCCCTTGGTACTTATAAAATAAAAATTACTTCCGAACAAAGGATGCATATCACTGGTTGCCGAGTAGAAGTAAGCTTGTCTCCAAATAGCCACCAGCACCGAAACTTTACAAAGATCAAAAAAATAATAACAGGAAGTCACCTCAACCAAAGGGTAAAGGAACTAAGTATAGATATTTTTCAGAGACTAGCCAATGCTGAATCTAAAATCCACCGCAAGAAAGCATCAGAGGTATGTTTTCATGAAGTGGGTGCAATAGATTCCATAATAGATATTGTGGGAACAGCTATTGGTATTGATTATTTCAAACTGGATGAAGTATATTCTTCCCCTATTCATCTCGGTTCAGGATTCACTACCTGCCAACATGGTGTTCTCCCCCTGCCAGCACCCGCTACTATTGAACTATTAAAAGGTGTGCCTGTTTCTGGGACTTCAATTAAAACTGAACTTGTTACCCCCACTGGGGCAGCTCTTCTCACCAGCTTAACTAAACACTATGGACCTGTGCCACCTATGAAGATAACAAAGGTAGGCTATGGTGTTGGCCGCAAACAACTCAAGGACAGGCCAAACATGCTTCGTCTGGTAATAGGCAAATGTGCGAACGATCAGGAAGCTGATCAGGTAGTCATTATAGAAGCGAATATTGACGATATGATACCGGAGATTTATGATTATCTAATGGAGCGCCTTTTTGAAAAAGGAGCTCTCGATGTTTCTCTCTCCCCTATCCAGATGAAAAAGAACCGACCCGGAGTTTTAATCAGGGTTATCTGCCATCCCAGAAACAAGGGTGAGTTAATTACTATCATCTTTCAGGAATCTACTTCTGCCGGCATTCGCTATTATCAAGCAAACAGGATAAAACTGGCAAGAAAAACCAAAGAGATCACCACTCCCTATGGTAAACTTTCTGTAAAAATATTCAAAGATGCTGAAGGAGAATATTACGCATCACCCGAATATGAACATTGCAAAAAAATAGCTAAGAAACATGGTATCCCATTAAAAAGAGTTTATCTTGAATTAACTAAACTACTCCCACCCTTAGATACCAAATTTAAATTAATGAAGAGAAAGAACTCTCCTTAAAACATTTTTCAATCTGTTAACTTCCTACAGTTTATTATATGGATAACGAATCAAAAACAAAAAAGAAGATTTTTTTCGTGCTTTTCATCTCAATCTTTTCCTGTATGCTGGGGGTTGGGATTATTGTTCCCATTTTGCCAATTTACGCCGAAACCCTGGGTGCAACCGGATTCTGGTTGGGAGCTATTTTTGCAGGATTTTCCTTTGCACGCAGCATCTCCATGCCCCTTGTCGGACGTTTCTCCGACCGGATGGGAAGAAAAAGATTCATTTCTTTCGGACTGCTGATCTACGCTCTCTCTTCTTTAGGATACATCTACGCCAGTAGTGCCCCAGCCTTACTTCTGGTCCGTATCATTCAGGGGTTTTCATCAGCTATGATTATTCCCATTGCCATGGCCTTCATCGGTGATATCTCGCCCGCCGGAAAAGAGGGAAGCTACATGGGCATCTTTACTATTGCCCTTTTCCTCGGTTTTGGCTGTGGTCCCATTCTGGGTGGCTTTACCAAAGATCTTATCGGCATGCAGGCAGATTTCCTCATCATGGGAGGGCTTTGTCTTATCGCTTTTTTTATGGTACTCATCTACCTCCCCAGATCAAGCAGCATTCAAAAAAAAGCTCCTGCAATGGATATTCCTTTTAAAACTATTCTTCAGAGCAGAAGTATTATGGGCATCTGCTTCTACCGTTTCACCAGTGCCTTCTGTAGAGGGAGTATCATGACATTCCTCCCCCTTTATGCCCATAATGCTTTACATCTTAACGGCAAACAAATCGGTTTGGTTATATCATCCAGCATTTTACTCACCGCTATTCTCCAACTTCCCTTTGGAAAATTGGCAGACAAATTGAATCGCAAAAAGTTGGTTATCCTGGGAAGTATTTTCTATTTTTCTATCGTTCCTTTTATTCCCTACACTTTAAATTTTGCTCAAATACTCATTTTGAATATCATATTAGGTCTTTTTGGAGCATTATCACTGCCTGCAGCAAGTGCTTTGACAGTACGGGAAGGAAAAAACTATGGGATGGGACCAACTATGGCAATTTTTAATGTATCCATGAGTGTGGGGCTCGCCATCGGCCCACTCACTTCAGGTATAGTCCTTGATATCTGGGGGTTGTCTGGCGTATTCTACTTCTGCACTACCTTGGGTTTTCTGAGTACAGGTATCGTAGCCAAGTTGTTTTCCAGAAAACTTAATAATCCGAACAACAATCTATAAAGGACAAGCGAGCGATGAATACAATCTATAAAATTGGTTACCTCATTTTCTTCTTCCCTCTTTTACTGTTTCCAATATCGGGTTGTACTTTAAAACTCACTACCGATTTGAGTAAAATCATAGGGATTGATAACCCTGAACAATTGATGGGAAGCGAAGAGGCTCAACAGATTGCGACAAAAATTGGTGAAGGTATGGGCACCAAAATTATGGAAGGAGAAATATTGGCTGAAGATATGGGAAAAGGTTTGGGTAAGGTTCTTCTCGAACCTCAAGAAGTTGCAATCATCGAGGATCCTGTATCCGTTGATATAATCGAAAAAAGTGGCATTTCGGACATCAAAAAAGGCAATTTCAATGAAGCAATCAGTTCCTTTAAGCGAACCAACAATTTATCCAAACTGGAAGAATTAGCTCTAATCCTTTTTGATAAAGGAGATACTGAAGAAGCAACCGACCTTCACCAATACCTCATTGATCGAAAGTGGCCTATCCAACCTCCTTATCTGGTTGCAAAAAAAATTGAGCGTGAGGGGTTAGCCACCATTCACAATGAATTCCTTAAAGAGATTGATCCTGAACATTACAACCAGAACTATAATAGAAGGAATTGTAGCATCTTTGATGTTATTCCTCATATAGACAATTACATTAGAAATAATAATATACCTAAGCAGAAGATGCTTGCTAGATTGAGAGAGTCTCCTATTATCATCCTTGCCGATGCATACTTCGTAGTAAAACAACATGAAATTATTTTGGAGATAATTAAGTCACTCGATCAAGGAAATCTTAGCATCGGATTGGAAAGTCAATTGCAAAAGCTAAAGTTTAACGAGGGAAAGGCTGACAAGCTTAATTATCTTCCCATCTTCACATTCATTGAAGAAAAAAAGATTCCAACTTTTACACATGGCACAGAAAGTGAAGGAGAAGCTAATAGCGTATCCTCTACAATCGATTTCTTCAAGTGGGATAAGTCTTTAGCAGAAAAAACAAATGATCTGCTCAAGGAGGACAAACAGATCGTTATCATAATTGGGGATACTCATGCCAGTCCTAATCACCTCCCCTTCCTCATTGAGGAAACAAGCGGGATAAATCCCACTCTGGTGATCCAAAATCCCTTAAACATCAGTATAGAACAAATTCTTGAAGGGAGCTGTGACCAGCAACTAACCGCTTATGGATTGAGAGAAAATATGGCCATAACTATAGGAAATGATTTTTATATCAATACAGGTCTCCCCCTTGAAGACCTCGAACAATATATTAAACTTTTCAATCTCGATAATTCTCTAAGGGTAGAATAAGAAAGCCATTGACCGCATAGGGCGCTGAGAGAGTAGAGATGAGTAAATGAGCAAACGAAAAGCAAAGCCGCCGAAAAATGCAACAACGATTTTCTTTCGGTCGGCCTTTCAGTGATTAGTTATGAGTCCTTTTTGTTATCCTTGAGTTCTAATAATCTTACATCCTCGAGGTCTACATCACGGCCAGCAGCACGTTTTGAGGATATAAGATCTTCAATAGAAACCACATAAAAATCCTGTCCCTGATAATTCATAACCACCCTTTGTTCCCATGCATCTTTAAATTTTAATCCAGGAGTAGATGTCTGCACATCAATACGCACTCTGTCTTTAAAGATTGTAATTTCATTCTCAAGAATCTGATCAAAAGTTGTAAGAGAAGCGGTTCCAAAATCTGCTTCTGCTAATGCCTCAAGTAAATGTTTTGTATTATCAGGTGTGGACTCTATAAGTATATCCAGATCGAATGTAGCTCTTGGCACTCCATGCAAAACAGAAGCAATCCCTCCTATTACGATATATTTAACTTCATGTTTTTGTAATGATCTGAATACGTCCTTGAGCCTGTTGAGCATCTTTTTTGTCCTGTATTTTGGGATTTATTGTTAAGGCTATGTCTGTAAAATCACAGAGCACTTCCATCCTCTCATCCAATGAAAGTGATTGAAACCATCGAGCTTTAGCCTCTATTGTTTCTTCCTTCCGGTCGTGAGAAATTGTTTGTTCCATCATGTTAACCTTTTAGATCAATATTTATCTGCACTCAATAAGTAAAATATCAGCCGGGGACTTTGGATGCCGTCATGCTTGATGTAAAAGAACAAAGCTAATTACACTCCTTATGCTTATTTAAGGATTGCAATATACCAAGGTTGGGTACACAATTTTGTCCCCCTGTTACTCTAATCCCTCCACTATTTCTTCTGCAAGTTCTTGTAATGCACTATCTTCAGCAGTCATGGCTAATATTTTCACTTTACTTTTGAAACCTTCGCGTTCTGCCGTACTGCTTTCATCTATCATTTCCCTGAGGGTAGTTAGAGTCTTCATTACAATTTTCTTATCTTTATGATCAAGCATTAAGATGAGGATACCCCAATCATTTGGTAAACCATACTTTTTTACATAATCTACCACTATATTATTGAATTTGCTTGATCCATAGAGATAAGATAGATTCTTCCGAGCATTTTTTTGTTCTTCTGTCTCTTCTTTCTTGCCACTAAATAGTTTCTCTATATCTTTCAGATATTGCTTTTTAGCCCATTCTTGTTTTACTGATGGTTTTCTATTGAACTCAGACTTATCCCGACTCACATGTTGACTGCGATCTTTCCTTTTGTCTATCTCACTCCAACTGGGTTTATCTTCCCTGTCATTAAAATCTGCCATTATTTCACCGTTTAAAAAGTGTTTTATCACTGCACGTTGTTTCG
>WTBG01000135.1 GCA_013139225.1 Deltaproteobacteria bacterium | reverse complement strand
AGTCTGAAAGACCCTCTCCCGACCTCCTTCCCTCTCCATATCAATGAAATCGATAATAATAATCCCCCCAATATTACGCAACCTAAGCTGGTAGGCAATTTCTTTGACTGCCTCCAGGTTGGTTTTTAAAATGGTATCTTCTGGATTCCCTTTTCCCACATACTTCCCTGTATTAACATCAACAGCTGTTAATGCCTCTGTCTCCTCAATAACTATATAACCACCTGATTTTAACCATACTTTTCTTCCTAAAGCTCTGCTGATTTCAACTTCTATACCATAGGCATCAAAAATGGGTTCTTCTGCTTCATAAAATTCAATGGAATACTTCAATTGGGGTATGAAAGTTTCAATAAACTCGATAAGTTCATTATATTCCTTTGCCGAATCAACTACGACTTTCCCCACATCCTTAGTATACAAATCACGGATGGCCCTCAGACAAATGTCCAAATCAGAGTGGATAATGCTGGGTATAGAAGCATTCACTTTCTTGTGTTGAACTCTCTCCCAAAGCTTCAGCAAGAAATTCAAGTCCATTAATAAATCTTCTTCCGTTCTGCCTTCACTAGCAGTTCTGACTATAAATCCCACTTCAGGAGGTTTTATCCTGGAAACAATCTCTTTTAATCTTTTTCTCTCCCCTTCATCCTCGATTCGACGAGAAACACCTATATGATCCACGGTAGGCATAAAAACCAGGTAGCGTCCAGGCAAAGAAATATGAGCAGTTACTCGTGCTCCTTTAGAGCCGATAGGTTCTTTGGATACTTGAACCAATACCTCCTGTCCTTCATGCAACATATCCTCAATCTGTAAAGAATATCTGGAAGGGGCAAGCGTATCCTTCCTATCTATTTCCAAAGAAACATCTCCATTCTCTCTGGAATCACCCATCATCAATTCCAAATAATCATAATCCTCATAAACGTCATCCACATAGAGAAAAGCGGAACGATCCAAATCAATATCTACAAAAGCAGCCTGCATACCTGGAAGTACTCTTACTACTCTTCCTTTATAGATATTGCCTCCAATTCCCTTTTCTGACCGTCTTTCAATGAAAAGTTCTGCTAGAATTCCGTTTTCAATCAACGCAATTCTCGTCTCCTGGGAGGTAACATTAATTACTAATTCTGATGGCATATCAAATTCTCTTTAGTTGTTCGTCATTCGGTTGTGCTGCTCGTTCTATTATAAACTTTGGTCTTTCGTAAAAAAATCAAAATGCTGGATATCAATTAGAGTAATGAGCAGATATATTAATCCCAAATTAGAAATCCCTGGCCCAGACCTGATGCTCATTGACGGAATTCTATACGACATTCTTCTGAAATATCAGAAGGCCAACAAACTTTTTCAGTAAAGTCGCTCCAGGGCAGGCCGAAGCACCCTGAGTTAAATGGAACAAACTCATTTAACCGGGCAAGCGAAGCACGAAACAAATCCGAATGACTAAGATTCAAATGACAAAAACAAAAGTTTTGAACATTTGAAAATTCTAATTTTCAATTTGTTTCGTATTTCGGATTTCGATATTCTGATTTAGAGCCTTACACTATTGACCATTAAAGTCTTATAAGCTTTCAACTTAAACACGAAAGAAGGTAAACTTTTGTTAGTCCTCAAATGGCCCAGTCTTAAAATGAACTCCAGTCTTCAAAACAGATATCCCCCCCCCTTCATCCTCCCTAAGTCCTAAAACACCTTTTAGGACATCATAAGGCTTGACAGCTCTTCCTCCCCTCATCTTTATAACCATCTCTATGGAGGTATCACCTTTCAGTTGAAACTTTTCTACCCACTGCCTTAAATCTATCCTTAAAACTCCAGATTTTCTCTTAACTTCTATATACTTTTTCTTTGTTTTAAAAAAGGTTCGGATCTTATCGCTTAATTCTTGAGAATCTTTTATTAAATCTAACCATACCCCTTCCAGAGTTAAAGAGTACTCAATCTTTGTTATACTATCAGAAATTGAAGGAAATTTCAAAGGTATTTCTCTCAAATCAAGCAGTTTTAATCCATTGGGCAACTGGCAGTTCATCTTCCTTAAAAGTTCACAACTATCTATATTGCCGTTGATTTCTAAATCCATATATTCAGCTACACTCTCGATCCCTACTGACAAGGCAGGACCTAAAACAATCCTGGGCAAGGGATGGAACCCCTCTGAAAATTTTACAGGAATCCCTGCCCTTCTAATCGCACGCGAAAAAAGGGCAACCACTTCTAAGTGACTTAAACATCTAGCTTTTTCAGTCTTGGCAAAATGTGCTCTTACTCTGTTGAGATTATTATCTTTATCGACTACTTTAATACGTTCACTATCATTTACCACAACATCCTTTTCCTTATCAGAACAACCAGGCATCACTCCACTGTCCCTTACTACAGGAAGAGTCTGTTCCTCATCACAGCACATACCACACCTTTGACATCCTGTAATACGGCAATCCGGTGTCAATTGAGCCTTAAGCCCACTTTGATATTCATCCCATAGAAAATCTCTAT
>WTBG01000179.1 GCA_013139225.1 Deltaproteobacteria bacterium | reverse complement strand
CCCAAATGCGGAGATTGCCACACCGATGTAGAGGGGTTTCCTCATGAATCAGTTAAGAAGGTCGATTGCCTCGCACAATGTCATGTAAGAGAGCCTTTTTCAGAAAAGTTATTTTCCCATAAAAAATCAGCAGATTTATTGAATGACAGTGTTCACTCTAAATGGGATAAAGACGGCAATCTAAAGGAACACCAGGAAGATTTGCCGGATTGTAAAACCTGTCACAACGATCCCCTGTACAGGCCTTTCTACTACTTCAAATCTGCACATGCAGGCATATCGAAAAAGGTAATTGCTCGCTGCCTTGTCTGCCACGATGATGATATTTATGTAAAGAAATTTTACAGCCATTTTTCCTCCCGCATGCAAAAACTGAGACCTCCTAAAGAACTGGTTGCTATGTGTGGTGAATGCCATGAAGATGACGAGGTCATGCAACGCCATGGCCTTCCAAATGTGTTACATTCCTACAGGGAGACTTACCATGGCAAGGCAGTTCACTTTGGTGATGAGTGGACTCCAGACTGTCTGGATTGTCATGTAAAAGCAGGCGAGTCTGTACATCTTATGCACGCAAAAGACGATCCCAGATCAGCTGTCTGTAAAGATGAAGTCTTTAATACCTGTTCGACTCTCGACTGTCATCCAGGAACTGATCCAAAACTGGCTGGTTATAACACCCACCCATCACCAGACATAAAAAAGAATCCCGTTATATTTTTTACTACACTTTTTTTCTATTTGCTCACCACCATCACCATTGTTTTTGTCATGCTAATGATTATCCTGGACATAGCAAGAAGATTATTCCCTCACTACTCCTTCTACCGGGAAAAGGAGAGGTAAAAAATGACTACTGAACCGAGAATCAGAGAAAAAAACGGGGAAAGATTTTTCCTTCGTTTAACACTCAATCAGAGAATACAACATATCGTTCTTATTCTCTCCTTCAGCATCCTTGCCCTTACCGGCATGCCGATGAAATATTTTCATAGCTCATGGGGCGCATCTCTCTTCGCTCTCTTTGGAGGAATCGTATGGGCACCTATCATCCATCGTGTTGCAGCAATTGTTATCCTCCTGATGTTTTTCTATCACGTAATTTATGTTTTAGTCATAGCCTATACAAATTTTATCCGACCTTTAATAAAAGAGAAGCGATTCACCTTCCTCAATATTGTTAAAGCCATCTTAAGCATGCCCATGATACCCAATGCAGCAGATATGCGTGAGGCGAAAGAAATCCTTCTGTATTATTTCTTCATAAGCAACAAGAAACCAGTTCTGGTTCGTTTCGGAGTCAAGGAAAAATTTGGTTACTGGGCCGTCTTCTGGGGTATGCCTATACTGGGAATCACAGGGTTCTTCCTCTGGGCAGAAGGCATTGTTACCCGATACCTGCCCGGCATCGCCATAAATATCTCTTATATTGCTCACAGTGACGAAGCTCTGCTGGCAGTGACAGTTATCTTTATCTGGCATATCTACAACACCCATATAAGTCTATCAAAATTCCCTATGGGTATGTCCTGGTTTACCGGTTATGAAAACGAAGAAGAAATGATGGAAGAACACTACAATTTCTATGTTGATACAATGAAAGAAGAAGGGCTGGCTGCTGAAATTAAAGAGGAGGAAAAAGATACTTTTGAAGGTCATAGTCTCCTCGTCAGAATTCTCAAGAAAACATATCTGGTTACCCTCATGTTTATCTTAATGCTAGTCACCATTTCTATTGCCCTTACAATTTACCAAACAACCTTTGGGCACCTCCCTCCTCCTCGTGAAGCTGCAACACCGGACAAGAAGTCTGTAAAACTGGAGGCATTTTTAGAAAAGATTGTTTTGGAAGATCCAGATAAGGAGAGATTGTACCGGGGATACCGAATCACCATGGAAAAAGTACTTAAAGGTTATTATCATAATATTGCTCTTAAAGTTGAACCGGATAAACGCTCCCACTGCATTATCTGCCATGGTGATTTCCCTCACGGTGAAACCAAGCACATCCGCGCATTTCTGAATATGCACAACTTCTATTTGGCCTGTGAAACCTGCCACATCCGTCCTGAAGATGAAGCAGAAACATTTGTTTATCGATGGTATGATATTTACAGCGGAGATATCATTCAGAATCCGGCGATTGGTTCTAAGCCGACTGATGAATTAGACATCAAGTTAATCCCCTTTCTTATAGAAAAAGGGAAACTTATAAGAGCGGATTCAGAAGAGCGGATTAAGCTTACCAAAGATTTTGTCCGTAAAGTTGAAAAGGATGAGATCAGTTTTGAAGAGGAGAAGAAGATATTGGAAAAAATACATGATCACATCAACCCTCAATCCATCCAGTGTCAGGAGTGTCACACCAGAGACAGACTTATTTTACCTCTTGCGGAAATTGGCTATTCTGAACGGAGGGTTGGATATATATGCAGTGATGAAATCAGCAGGATGATACGCGATTACAACCTTTATTCCTCGCCAACTCTTTTGAAAACATGGGAGGATAAAGATCAATAACCATAATGCTCTCGTAAAAAGTCTGATTTGTCCCTTTTTTGTCATTCCTGCCCCGTATCAAGTACGGGGCGGGAGTAACTCGATTTTTGACTTTTTACTAAACCATCAACCATAATTGCGACAATTTTACACGTTTAACAAAACTGACAGGATTAGAATTTGAGAACTGCCTCCATCCCTTTCATTTTTATTATCATTTTTATCTCCTTTCTAAATGCTGATTTGCTGCAAGCCGCTGATATGGAAACCACTGTAGCACTGCCTCTCTTTGACCTGGAAGCCAGCCTCCATATGCCAAGCGATGTAGCTGTTGGGAAGCAAAACCGCATCTATGTTCTCGATGGCACCCACGGTCAGGTTAAGGTCTTTAATGACAAGGGTAATTTCATCTTTTCTTTTGGATCTAAAGGATCAGGGAAAACTCAGTTAATGAACCCTTTAGGGCTTGATGTAGATGAAGCAGGAAACGTGTTTGTTGCTGATTCTGGTAATCACCGCATACAAATCTTTGGCCAGGATGGGCGGTGGATAAGCTCTTTTGATCTCATAAGGGAAACGGGATCAAATCCTCCTGATCCTACTGATGTGGCCGTCTATGGCGCTAAAGATCGCTGCTATGTAGTAGACAACGATAACCATGAAATTCTTATGTTTAATAAAACGGGTTCTAAGTTTCTTGGTCAGTGGGGTACAAGAGGACAAGTCCTGGGAAAATTCCGTTACCCTTTCTTCATCACAGTCAGCAAAAAGGGTGCTGTAGCTGTGGTAGATCTGCTCAACACCCGTGTTCAAGTTTTCAACCCCGACGGGAAATTCTTCCACCTCGTCGGCTCCTGGGGAGTTGATCGGGGGAATTTCTATCGTCCCAAGGGAGTAGCTATAGATAAGAACAACCGAATTTTTGTAAGTGACAGCGTCTTGGGTGTTGTTCAAATCTTCGATCCTCAGGGAAACTTCTTATCTGTAGTCGGAAATGAGGAAGGACAAATACTTAGGTTCACGACACCTGTTGGAATCTACGTTGACAACAGTTTCAGACTATATGTAGTAGAAATGACAATGGACAGAGTGAGGGTCTTCAAGCTCCAGGAATAGTCTGGTAACCCTATTATTGTTATTAATAAATCGAATGTTGACAAAAG
>WTBG01000349.1 GCA_013139225.1 Deltaproteobacteria bacterium | reverse complement strand
CATAAAGGGGATAAAGTTAAGAAAGTTACCTCCACCATTAAGATCCACCACTTTAAGCGATCAAGTAAATCTCCTATAGAAATGGAATTAATAAATAAGGAAGGGATTCCTGTTTCCATAAAACTCTGCTCAACGCTAATAAAGGACGATAAAGGCAAGGTGGTGGAAGCAGTTGGTACAGTAGAAGACCTAAAAGAAATCACTGAAGGAAAGAATGTAGAAAAAGAAGTAAATGAGACAAAAGAATTTGTAGAAATGGTTATAGAAAATACCGTAGATGGAATAATGATTGGCGATCTCAGTGGTAATATCATTAGTGCCAATGCTGCATTAGGAAAGATGACAGGCTTAAAGAAAGAAGAGCTGATAGGTGAACATGCCTCAATGTTTATAAGCGAAGACGAAGAAATACGAAAGATTTTTCGGGAGAAAGCTGTTGATTTATTTGAAAAAGGGAATACCTCCTATGAATCGGCTTTAAAAAGAAGGGATGGCAAACATATAGAAGTAGATGTTACTACTTCTTTGATTAAAGATGGAAGTGGAGACTATATAGCAGGTGTATCTATATTTCGGGATATTTCCGAGAGGAAGAAGGCTGAAAGGGAGATCAGGGAAGCCAAAGAATTTTTAGAAAATCTATTTAAAACTTCAAGCGATGCCATCATGGTTACTGATCCTAAAGGTGAAATAACTATGGTTAATGATTTATTGGAAAGTATGACTGGCTATTCAAAGGGTGAGCTTTTAGGAAAGTACGCCAGTGTTTTATCTCCTCCAGACAAAGAGGTTCGCTCCGAAGTACTTAAAGAGCTCGAGAGACTTTTTGAGGAGGGGAGGATTTATGGATTTGAAACAATATGGCAAAGAAAAGATGGTCAATGTATGTCGGTAGAGTCTAATCGCTCTCTCTTGAAAGACAAAGCTGGAAATGTCATAGGAGGAGTGAGTTTTACCAGAGATATTACGGAGAAAAAGAAAGTTGAGAGCATGTTGCTTCAGTCAGAAAAGCTGAAATCGCTGGGAGAGCTGGCTGGAGGGGTAGCCCATGATTTTAATAACGTGCTTGCTGCTATCCTGGGCAGGGTACAGCTGTTGAGGATGAATCTTGAAAAGCCTTCTGGCGGTAAAGAAAGAAGGAAAGGGGTGCTTGAACTCGAAAAAGGCTTGGAAATTATAGAAAAGGCTTCCCTTGATGGTGCAGAAACCGTTAGAAGGATTCAGGAATTTTCCCGAAGGAGAACAGATGATAAAAACATTACCCAGGTGGATATTAATGATTTAATAAGAAATGCCCTGGAGTTTACACGAGTGCGATGGAAGAACGAGGCTGAATCGAGAGGAATACAGATTAAGATTCGAAAAGAACTTTCTTCTCTTCCCCCTATAGCGGGAAGTGCTTCGGAGTTGAGAGAAGTATTTACTAATCTTATCAATAATGCCATAGATGCCATGCCCCAGGGAGGTGAGATTGGTATCAAGACCTTCAAAAAAAACTCCCATGTTTCCGTTGAATTGGAAGATACGGGGATTGGTATTCCTGATACCATAAGAGACAGAATTTTCGATCCCTTCTTTACGACCAAAGGCCCTCAATCAACTGGATTGGGTATGAGTGTCTCCTATGGTATAATCAACCGTCATGGAGGCACGATTAAAGTAAAAAGCGTTGAAGGTAATGGAACATCTTTTACTATACAACTTCCTCTATCCAGGGAAACAATATAAGGAGGGCGAGAAAAAAAACCCATAAGAGGGAAGTCTAAAAAAGCCAGAATTCTGGTTGTTGAGGATAAAAAGGAAGTGTGTGAGGTTCTCAAAGATATTCTGGTTAATGGCGGTCATGAGGTTGAAACTGTTCCTGATGGCAGTGAAGGCGTGAAATTGTTTAAGAAGAAAGATTTCCATCTGGTGTTTACCGATTTGGGAATGCCCACGAAGTCTGGCTGGCAGGTGGCAAAGGAAGTAAAGAAAATAAACAAAAACACACCAGTGGCGTTGATTACCGGATGGGAAGTACAACTGGACAGATCTAAGTTGAAGAAAAGCGGGGTGGATCTGGTAATCAATAAGCCCTTCAAAGTCGATCAGGTGCTGCGATTGGTTCAGGAAGGGATGGAACTTAAAAGAGTTCCAAGAGGTGTAAAGAGAAAATAGGGATTCTTGATGGATATTAAAGAAGCCAGGAACATTGTCATTGACAAGGTTAAAAGTCTTCCCACGTTGCCGGATGTGATTCATAAAGTTTTGTCTCTTGTGCAGGGTGAGGATGCTACAGCAAAAACTCTTGGCGATTTGATTTCTTACGATCAGGCTATTTCAGCGAGATTGCTTAAAGTAGCTAACTCGGCCTATTATGGGTTTATGAGGGAGGTTGCAACAGTACAACATGCAATTGTTGCCCTGGGGTTTAGGGAAGTTAGAAGCCTGGTTTTGGGTATAACCGTATTCGATGCGATGAAAAAATCGAGTAGAGAAGCATCTATTATACGCGAAGAGTTTTGGATGCACTCTATAGGATGTGCCCTGGCTGCACAAATCATCTGCAAAAAGGTGGAAGAAGTTGATGCAGATATTGCTTTCACATCCTCTATTATGCATGATATTGGCAAACTGGTATTGGATGGCTTCTTTACCTCAGAGTACGAAGGAGTATTAGAAAAGGTTAAAAAGAATGGTATTAGCATGGTTGAGGCAGAGAGTGAAGTGATGGGTTTTACCCACGCAGATGTGGGAGGATGGCTCTGCGAGAGGTGGAAGTTCCCTCTGACTCTGGTCTCTCCCGTCAGTTTCCATCATCAATTAGAAAAAGCAGATGCGGATTCTATTAAAGTAACGTCGGTTGCTCACATGGCAGATGTTCTGTGCAAACGGGCCCATATTGGAAGTGGTGGAGATGACAAGATTCCTCCTGCCCACCCCCTTGCAATGGAGCATCTTGAGTTAAAAGAGGATGATCTGGATAAAATAACCGAGGAACTTCTAGAGGAAAAAGAGAAAGTAAAGGCATTCCTTAGTGCTATTCAGTAGGTAAGAATATATGATAAATCAGAAAGAAAATCCTGGGAATAATTTACAACGATCAGCTAAAGAACTGGACTCATGTGCAGAAGCGTTGCGTGATGCA
>WTBG01000148.1 GCA_013139225.1 Deltaproteobacteria bacterium | reverse complement strand
AAAAGTTTTGCCTTTCCCCTGCCTTGAGTTTTCAATAGCCCTCATCGTCTTTTTGTTTGGGACCTGAAGCTCAAAAGGCAATCCATGCTGGGCGATAACCTGTCGGTAAAACAACTCAAATGATTTTGAAACGGACAGACCTAAATCCTGAAGGATACCTTCAGCCTGTTTTTTAATTTCAGGGTCTAGCAATGCCCTGGCTGTTGCCGTTTTCATTGTACCCATTTTCTCCTCCATTGCACCGTTGTTATCTAATAGATAGCATATAATATGCTATCTATGCTACAATGTCAAAACAATTCTCAAGAGAAAGCATAAAATAGTTGACAACCTTTTCTTATCATTCACAATAGTAAGCAATTAAAACTACTAGTAGTGTGAATATGCATTTATCCTCACTCGATCTTACTATCATTGTTGGTTATCTCTTCACCATTATCGCCATTGGCATATGGTGCGGGCGAAGTGAAGAGAATCTGGAAGACTACTTTCTGGGAGGACGCAGAATAGGCTGGGTAGCCGTTATGCTCTCCATTGTGGCAACAGAAGCAAGTGCCTTAACCTTCATCGGCACTCCCGCATTTGCCTACAACCACAATTGGACATATATCCAGCTTCTTATTGGCACCATCATAGCCAGATTTATTATTGCCGGAATTTTTATCAAGCAATTTTACAGGTATAAAGTTTTCACCGTATATGAGTATCTTTCTAAAAGGTTTGGCACAGGCAGTAAAAACTGGTGCAGTATAGTTTTTCTTGTTACCCGAATACTGGCAAGCGGGGTAAGGTTGTTCGGTGCATCCATCATTGTCTCAGCAGCTACAGGACTCTCGCCCCTGAATTCCATTATTATCATTGCAACGGCAGCAGTTCTTTACACAGTCATCGGAGGAATTAAAGCAGTTATATGGACCGATGCCTGCCAAGCCATCATTTTTCTTGTAGGCGGACTAATTGCGCTGATTTTTATCTTTAGGGACATCCCGAATGGATGGGAGGATGTTGTAGATATAACCCGGAGATTTTCAAAATTCAAACTCGTTGACTTTTCGTTCAACTACAAAGTTGCTTACACCATCTGGGCAGGAATTATCGGAAGTACTTTCTTAACCCTTGCAACTCACGGGACAGATCAAGACCTGGTGCAGAGAATGCTTACAGCAAAAGACTACAATCGAAGTAAAAGGGCTCTGATATTATCAGGATTTGCTGATATTCCCATTGTTATTCTATTTCTTGCCATTGGCTCTCTCCTTTTTTCTTACTATCAGGCAGTCCCCACACCGGGTCTTCCTGATAAAGCAGATGATATTTTCCCCTACTACATCATACATAATTTACCCAGGGGACTTATCGGTATTCTTATCGCCAGTGTATTTGCAGCCGCAATGTCAAGCATCGATTCGGCACTCAACTCGCTTTCCGCAACCTGGATTAATGACTTTTACCGCCCTTATATTAAAAAAAATGCATCTGAACAACACTACCTCACCATGGCTAAAGTCTTTACAGCGCTTTTCGGCCTGTTTTTGGTCTTCATTGCCTTTCTTTCCAAAGACACCCAGGAGGTACTCATCCTGGGACTCAAGATTGGCACTTTCACTTACGGGGCTCTGCTCGGAGTTTTTCTCTTAGGCTTCTTAACAACCAGAGGGAATGATCTGGGAAATGCTGTCAGTATTGTCGTCGGTATTATTGCTGTCCTCCTCATTGAGTTATATACAGAAGTTGCCTGGATATGGTATGTTATGATAGGAACTTTTATTACCTTTGCAGTCGGCTATCTTTTCTCAGCAGAACAAAATAAAGGAATTGAGGAATTTCGAATTTAGGAATTGGGGGATTGAGCTTAACAATCTTTAAAAAATGAGATTGCCACGCCCTTCGGGCTCGCAAAGACAACCTTTATATCATTTATTATAAATAATTCTGTGCTTTCTGTGTAAATCTGTGGCTAAAGATGTTGAGATGAAAGAAAAAGTCGGTCAGCGGTTAATGATTGGAATTAATGGAAAAACCATTGATCGCGAAACCGAAGAACTTATTCAGGAAATAAAACCAGGCTCCATCATCCTGTTCAGCAGAAACATATCTTCTCCTGAACAGGTAAAAAGGCTCATCACTCATATCCAGAATCTTTTATCTTCACCTCCTCTCATTGCCATCGATCAGGAAGGTGGTCGCGTTATCCGATTCACCAAGGGTCTTACCGTGTTCCCAGGCAACATGGCGCTGGGTGCTGCTGGCTCACCCGATCTAGCCTTTCAACAGGGACTGTTATCCGCCTCACAACTTAAAGACATTGGCATCGATATCAACCTGGCACCAGTCGTTGATGTAATCACTTCCCATCATAATCCTGGTATCACCATTCGCTCCTTTGGTGATGACCCCAAAAGAGTATCGGACTTGGCCTGTGCATTTATCGAAGGAACACAAAAGGCAGGACTAGTCGCTGTTGCCAAACACTTTCCGGGCAAGGGAGCGGCAGAAGTAGACGCTCATTTTGACCTCCCAACCGTTTCTATTCCAGAAAAAACGTTCGAAAAAATCCACCTGTTTCCTTTCACTAAGGCTATAGAAAACGGTGTTAAAGGAATTATGTCAACTCACATCTACTGTCCAACGCTTGACAGCAAAGTGCAGCATCCAGCCACCTTCTCTCGAAAAATTGTTAATGATTATATAAGAACAAGACTCAACTACAACGGGGTTATCTTTTCAGACGATTTAGAAATGGGAGCTATTGCCAAACACTATAACATTGAAGAAACCTGCCTTAAGACAACAATGGCAGGACATGATATGCTGCTCATCTGCAGTAACTATAAATGGCAGAAGCGGGGCTTTCATGCTTTAGTAGACGCTTATACCAATTCACTACTTTCTCCGGAAGAGCTTGACGCAAGCGTAAAAAGAATCCATAATCTGAAAAACTTCTGCAGCAAGGGAACAACTCCTAACCAGTACAAAACCTCACTTAAACCAGATATTTTAGCTGAACAGATTGCCCAACAATCAATTACTGTTATTTGCAATGAAAAACGACTGCTTCCTATTGATAGCCAAAAGGTGAAAGATTTGCTTCTCCTTATCCCTGACTTATCAGCACTGCCTTTCCTGGAAGAAGGATATGAACCCACTGAAAACCATTTTCTCATCAAGGAATGCCACCACTTTTTCCCAGGCAAAGTTGGATTCCGCTTCTTCTCCTTAAATCCCGAACATGGGGAAATTGAGCAGACTACAAAGCCCGGCAACAAGCATACCCTTTTCATTGTTTTCATTTCCAATGCTCAAGTAAATCAGGGGCAAAAGCTCCTCATAAAAAAAGTTAGACAATGTTATGATAACATCGTCTTTGTATTGTTGGATAACCCTTTTGACTGTGAATTTATGAACACAAAGGATACTTGCATAACTTCTTACGGTTTTAGAAAAATCCAGCTAAAATTATTACTTGCGGTTATCTTTGGAAAAGTTGAAGCGGCAGGAAAACTTCCGTTTAAGGTAATTTGAGGTAAAGTAGATGAGTAAAACAAAACCTGGTATTGAAAAATTGCTTGAAACCTCCTCGAAATGGCTGGGGGAGAAGAGAATCGGGCTCTTGATAAATCAGGCCTCAGTTGATAGCCATCTTCGTAGTACTGCTAATCTCCTTGTGCAACTATATCCCGACAATATAAAAGCACTCTTTGGTCCTCAACACGGCATCGAAGGAGAAAAGCAAGACAATATGGTGGAATCACAAGATTTTACTCACCCTCAATTTAACATTCCCGTATTCAGCCTATATGGTGCTACACGCATCCCTACCAGAGAAATGTTTGAGCATATTGACATCCTTATCATAGACCTCCAGGATGTAGGAACGAGGGTGTATACCTTTATCTCGACCATGGCTTATTGCCTTGAGGCGGCAAAGCAACACGGTAAAAAAATTGTGGTACTGGACAGACCCAATCCCATCGGTGGTGATAAGGTCGAGGGTAATCTGCTCAAGTATGAGTTACGCTCATTCGTCGGTATCTACCCTATCCCTATGAGACACGGATTAACAATAGGGGAACTGGCTTTATTGTTCAATGACCACTACCAGATTGGCTGTGAACTAGAAGTTGTTACTATGGAAGGCTGGCACCGACATATGCTATTTAACGAAACAGGCCTTCACTGGACACTCCCCTCCCCTAACATGCCATCACCAGTTACAGCGCTGGTCTATCCCGGCCAGGTTATCCTGGAAGGAACAAACCTTTCTGAAGGCAGAGGAACTACCATACCCTTTCAACTATGTGGTGCACCTTTTATCGATCCTTACCAATTGGGAAGGAAGGTTCAGCAAAGGAAGCTTCCCGGTATCTTACTTAGAGAGGTTTTTTTTCAACCCACCTTTAATAAATGGCAAAATGAGGTCTGTGGTGGATTGCAGATTCATCTGACCGATTCCAAAATATTTAAGCCATACGTTACAACCCTGGCTATTGTACAAGACATCATATCACTCTATCCCGGTTACTTCTCCTGGCGCGAACCTCCCTATGAGTATGAAAGAGAAAAAATGCCTGTAGATCTTATCATCGGAGATAAAAATTTGAGAGAAGAGATAGAGCAACAAAAAGATATAAACGAGCTTGAAAACTCCTGGCAAAAGGAACTTGAGGATTTTAAGGAACTAGCAAAGCGCTACTTTCTCTATGATTAAGCAAGTAAACTTAACTCAAGTTTTGCTTAAGGAATTGGCCCGCCCAGGGACAGGGAAGAATGAGATTGATACAGGTTGCGGGTTACGCGTTTCGTGTTACGAGTTTAATGACATTCCCTCTTCTCAACCCGCAACTCGTAACCCGTAACGGATTTTACGCATTCCATGAACGAGGGAATTTTTTAATAACCATATTTAACTTCAATAAGTCGTATAATTTCCGAGATGCACCATGAAAGCAATGATACTAGCAGCGGGTAAAGGTACCCGCTTGCTGCCCTTAACTGGTCTTCGACCCAAGCCACTGCTTCCCGTTTATAATACTCCTATATTGGATCTTACTATTAACCAATTAA
>WTBG01000078.1 GCA_013139225.1 Deltaproteobacteria bacterium | reverse complement strand
ATTAACCCAGATTTTGCAGTAGATGTCGTAGCGAGGCGCAGAAAGCCACAGCGAAACGTGCAGTTGGAGCGATTTTGCAAGGAAGGCATATCCATAGATATGTTGAGGAGCAAAATCGTGAAACAAGCGTTGCAGCAAGGATTTTCAAGCCGCAGTAGATTGCTACTGCAAATTCTGGGTTTAAGAGTTTATGCAACTGAATTTGCGCAGTTGGAGTAAGAGCAGCCCTATGTGTAGAGAGTTTGGCCAGGTTATAAGTCAGGATAAAAAATGGCTGGGGAGGGACAGAGGAGTTTTATCGCACATTCTGGGCATACAGGTTTGCGTGCCATGCAGATCTTTCTGCCGTGGTTGACGAGAAGGTAGTTAAGATCAAGCCAGTACTTTCTGGGTACGATCTTCATAAGGTCTTGTTCTATTCTGTCGGGGTTTTTTTCTCTGCTTAATCCAAATCTTACAGATAGTCTCTTAACGTGGGTATCAACGGCTATTCCTTCTGCTTTTTTAAAGGCACTTGATAGCACTATATTTGCGGTTTTGCGTGCAACACCAGGCAAAGTAATAAGCGTTTCCATCGTATCGGGAACTTTCCCTTTAAACTCTTCTACCATTTTTTTAGATGCAGCAATAATATTTTTTGCTTTGTTTTTATAAAGGCCGGCAGAACGGATCTCCTCTTCTAAAACCTTCTGTTGTGCTCTAGCAAAATCAGAAGAACTTTTATACTTGGTAAAAAGAGAAGGGGTAATTTTATTTACACGCTCATCTGTACACTGGGCAGCGAGGATGGTGGCTATTAAGAGTTGAAGTGATGTTTTGTAGTGCGATGAAGTGCGACTTTTAGGATAGGTCTTATTAAGTATCTTAATTATTTCTACCGCTCTCTTATCAATTGACTTCATCATACTAGTGCCTCTAAAAATGAACAGGTGCAAAAGCACACCCACCAGAATATTCAGATTTTAAAGTAATTATTACTTCTAATAATTTTGATTGACTGCTTTCTTTTGCCTGGGTTTAGGCAAGGATAGAGCAGTATAAGATAAAGGCGTCCGTGTGTCAAAGGAAACACTGATGAAATCTTGAAGGAGCCATTATTGCCACAACAATGGTTTTATTTTGATTTCGGTTTTGAAATGAGGTAAGATGTATAAATTCAAGACGATAGACAGTCTGCGCATGTTAAATTCATAAGCAGGAGAGCTCGATTATCATAAAGGAACTGATAACCAGGGGATGCGTTTGCAACGGGCAAACTCAGGGAGTTGATTAATGGAAGACAGAGATAAGACCAAAGAGCAGCTTATAAATGACTTGAGAAAGATGCGACAAAGAATTTCTGTATTTGAGGCATCAGAGACCAGATGTATACAAGTAGAAGAAGAATTGAGGAAAGCAAAAGAGTTTTTAGAAAAGGTAATTGATACCGCCAGAGATGGTATAATGATTACTGATCACACAGGTAATATTACAGTTGCTAATGATGCTTTAGGGAAGATGATAGATCTTAGAAAAGAAGAGATGGTAGGCAAGCATGTTTCAATTTTAATAAAAGAAGACAAGGAAATAAGAGAAAGGTTTCGTGCTGAGGCGGCAGAACTATTCGAGAAGGGCTTCAGCTCTTTTGAAACAGCCTTAAAAAAGAGCAACGGATATATAGAAGTGGAATGTAGTAATGCTCTAATTAAGGATGAACTGGGAAACTTTATAGCAGGCATATCTATCTTTCGAGATGTTACCGAACGGAAAAAGGTTGAAAAGGAAATTAAGGAGGGTAAAGATTTTTTAGAAAATCTTTTCAAAACTTCTGCTGATGCTATTATGGTTACTGATCCTCAAGGTAATATAACTATGGTGAATGATGCTATGGAAATGATGATTGGCTGTTCAAAGGATGAGATTTTAGGCAAACACAGCAGTTCATTTGTTCCCCCAGATAAAGAGCTTCGCGCGACAATTGCTAAAGACATAGGGAGACTTTTTGAAGAGGGGAGTTTCTATGGAAGTGAAGCAGTCTGGCAAAGAAAAGATGGTCAATACATATCTACAGAATCCAATATGACTCTGCTTAGAGACAAAGATGGGCAAATTATAGGGGGTGTGAATTTTATAAGGGATGTTACAGAAAAGAAGAAAGTTGAGAATCTGCTGCTTCAATCAGAGAAGTTAAAATCATTAGGAGAACTTGCTGGAGGCGTAGCACATGACTTTAACAATGTGCTTGCTGCCATATTGGGTAGAGTCCAGTTGTTGAGTATGAGTCTTGAAACGCCATCTGGCAAACAGGAAAGAAGAAAGGTGATGCGCGAATTGAAAAAAGGTTTGGAAATTATTGAAAAGGCTTCCTTAGATGGTGCTGAGACTGTCAGAAGAATTCAGGAGTTTTCCAGAAGAAGAGCAGATGACAAATACTTTACCAATGTGGATATGAATGAATTGATCGAGCATGCCCTGGAATTTACCAAAGTGAGGTGGAAAGATGAGGCTGAATCAAAAGGCATAAAGATACAAATTAAAAAAGAGATTTCATCTCCTGCAACCATAATAGGGAGTGCCTCAGAGCTTAGGGAAGTATTTACTAATCTTATTAATAATGCCATTGATGCTATGCCTCAAGGGGGAAAGATTCGAATAACGACTTTTAAAGAGAACAGCTATATTGGTATTAAAATAGAGGATACCGGTATGGGTATTTCTGAAGCTATAAGTGATAGGATATTTGATCCTTTCTTTACTACCAAAGGTCCTCAAGCAACTGGATTGGGGATGAGTGTCTCTTATGGTATTATCACACGCCATAAAGGAACAATTTCAGTCGACAGCCAGGAGGGGAGGGGAACTGCATTTACGATCAAGATCCCCGCAAAAGCAGTGAAGGAAATCAAAGATGAGAAGACGCAAGAACTTGTAAAAAAGGAGAGAAAAAATAATATTCTGATAGTTGAAGATGAAGAGGATATCCGCATACTACTTTCCGAAATTCTAGCATCAGATGGGCATACAGTTAGTACTGCCTCAAGTGGGAAAAAGGGAA
>WTBG01000151.1 GCA_013139225.1 Deltaproteobacteria bacterium | reverse complement strand
GAAAGAATATCGTTAAACCCTAACGCGAAACACGTAACTCGCAACCTGCAGCAAGCCTACCGTTCCATTATTCCAGTTATGAGCGAAGCGAACTATGTTCATTTTCTACCTTTTTCAGGGAATTTTTGATATTGCAATTAACCACAGAGTACACAGAGAAATTTCTTCTTAAATCGATAAATCACACCTTTTTTATAGTAAATCTCTGTGTACGTTTTAGTGAAAAACTTTTATCCAGAAATCCACCTAAAATTTGAAAAACAGAGATAAAAGAATGAATTTCAATATGTTTTTCTTTTTGATATATTAACCTCTGTGTTCTCTGTGGTTTTAATGCATTATTTGGGTTTATATTGCCTCCTTACCACTACATTAAAACAAGTGGTAGCCGGTCTGCAATAAGGAAGCCTTTTTTGGTAGGCACCATTTTTTGACCGATAATTTTCACATATTCCGCTTTCAGTAATTCTGGAAGTAATGCGTCAAAATATCTGTTTGCAGTAAGATGGGTAAGTTCAACACCAGAGTTGGTTCTCAGCCCAAGATACAGAGATTCAAGATCAAGCTGCTCACGGGTCAATGTCTCTGCACCACTGACAGGTGTCTTCCCTTCTGCAAATGCATGACAATATTTTGCAACTGATCTGTGGTTCCACCACCTCTTACCATGCTGAAATGAATGTGCTGAAGGGCCAAGCCCCAGGTAAGGTATATGCTGCCAGTACTTTTGATTATGCCGGGAACGATTTTTTTCTCCGGATGCAAAGCTTGTAATTTCATAATGCAGGTACCCGTGGTCTTCAAGACGTTGTGCGGTAGTTAAGAAAAAAGCCTTTCCTTCTGACTCATCAGGCATTTTGATCATGGCGCTCTTCTGCATCTCCCACAGCTTCGTCTCCTCAACCACGGTCAACTGATAACAGGAAACATGCCCGGGGTGAAATGTAACAGCCCGTTCAAGGGTTTTTAACCATCCCTCTATTGTCTGTCCGGGAATGCCGTACATGAGGTCAATACTGACATTGCTAAAGTCATATGTCCGTATCAGATCCAGTGCCTTCTCAGCTTCGCAGACGGTATGTCGCCTTTTCAGAAACAACAGATCTTGTTCATCAAAGGACTGAACTCCAAGGCTGATGCGGTTTACGCCACACACATTAAGAATATGCAGTTTCACCCCGGTTAAATCATTCGGGTTTGCCTCAATAGTTATCTCCGCATCAGCTGTGAAATGAAAATACCGGTAAAGTTGGTCGAACAGATAAAGCAGCACATGGCCTTCAAGGACCGTTGGAGTGCCGCCTCCGATATAAAGGGTGTCAAACGTGGAAAACCGGTTTCTGTAGAAAAGCATCTCTTGTTCGAGAGCGCTCTGCCATGCCGAAATCATGGACGATTCGGTTTCAGAATAGAAGTCGCAGTACGGACACTTGCTCCTGCAAAACGGGATATGGACATAAAGTCCTGGAAGATTCTCTTTACTCATGCTTTGGTTTAAGGACTGCTATAAAAGCAGTCTGGGGAATTTCAACTGATCCTACCATTTTCATGCGCTTCTTTCCCATCTTCTGCTTTTCCAGAAGCTTTCGCTTTCGCGTAATATCACCACCATAGCACTTTGCCGTCACATCTTTCCGGAATGGCGATATGGTTGAACGGGAAATGATTTGTCCGCCAATAGCACCTTGGATGGCAATCTTGAACATATGTCGCGGGATCTCTTCTTTCAGACGCTCACATATCTGCAGCGCACGCGCACGTGCACGCTCGCGGTGTATCATCATTGAAAGGGCATCAACCTTTTCACCGTTCACCATAATATCAAGCTTTACAAGGTCACTCTCCCGGTAGCCAATAACATCGTAATCAAATGAACCATATCCCTGGGTGACAGTCTTCAGTTTGTCATAGAAATCATAGATTATCTCTGCAAGAGGCATTTCGGCAGTCAGTTCAATCCGTTTGGGGGTAGGATAAAGAAACTTAGTGTTCACTCCCCGCCGCTCAAGGCAAAGGTTCATCACCGCACCCATCGAGCGTTCAGGAATGAGAATGCTTGCCTGTACATACGGCTCTTCTGATTTTTCGATCACCGTCGGATCAGGGTAATACTGCGGGTTATCAACTGTAAGGTATTCTCCATTCCGCAGCAGAAAGTGGTACTGGACGCTGGGAATGGTCATGATGATGGACTGAACGTATTCCCGCTCAAGCCGTTCCTGAACAATTTCGAGATGAAGCAGACCGAGAAAGCCGCAGCGAAAACCGTGCCCGAGCGCTGCGGAAGAATCCTTCTGATAGACAAACGATGCGTCATTTAATTTATACTTCTCCAGCGCCTGGGTGAGCATCTGATAATCATTAGATGCAACCGGGTAGAGAGAGGAAAAAACCATGGGCTTTACCTCCTTGAACCCGGGGAGAAGTGCATGAGCCGGGTTTTTATCAAGGGTTATGGTGTCGCCAATCCGTGTATCACTTACAGCCTTGATGCCGGCTATAATATAGCCCACTTCTCCGGCAACCAGTTCCTTTTTTAGAACCCGGGATAGGCGGAAGCAGCCAACCTCCTCAACGTTGTATGTTGAACCGGTAGACATGAGCCGGATAACATCACCGGGTTTTACGCTGCCGTTAAAAACCCTGCAACTCACGACGGTTCCGCGAAAGGAATCATACTGTGCGTCATATATGATAGCAGCAAGGGGCTCATCGGTGCTCCCTTTTGGGGGTGGTATGCGTTCGGTTATGGCTTCAAGAATATCTTCTATGCCTGTTCCTTCTTTTGCAGAACAAAGAAGCACCCCTGAAGCATCAAGCCCGAGTTCGGCTTCTATTTCCTCCTTTACCCGCTCTATATCGGCTGACGGAAGATCAATCTTGTTGATAACCGGAATGATCTCAAGATCGTGCTCCATCGCTTCATAGAGGGTGGCAACCGTCTGCGCCTCCACGCCCTGGGCTGCATCTACAAGCAGAAGGACTCCCTCACATGAGGCTAGAGCACGTGAGACCTCATAGGAAAAGTCCACATGTCCGGGGGTATCAATCAGATTGAGTTCGAAATTCTCACCCTGTCTGCTTGTATAGGGCAGGCTCACGCTCTGGCTCTTGATGGTAATGCCCCTTTCCCTCTCAATATCCATGGTGTCCAGAATCTGATCGCGGAACTGCCGCTGATCAACAAGCCCGGCGTATTGAATGAGCCGATCCGCAAGGGTTGATTTACCGTGGTCAATATGGGCAATGATACTGAAATTTCTGATATGAAGCATAACTCTCCTAAACCAAGATTTTGCAATTAACCACAGAGTACATAGCGCAGTAGAGCCGCAACCAAAAAAATTATAACCACGAAGAATACGAAGAAAGAAACTAAACTTATCGGTTTTGCAAAAAGTCAAAATGCTCCCT
>WTBG01000095.1 GCA_013139225.1 Deltaproteobacteria bacterium | reverse complement strand
GAGTACCACTTTGTATCATTAATGACATGGGCATAATCAAAAAATTCCTTGTGGGGAGGAAGGGAAGCATAGAGCTTCCCCATTTTAAATATTTTTGCATGGAATAACTGGGCGATACTATATAATACATGAGGTATGTGATCCAAAACTGTATAGGCAATGATTGTGGTCATCAAAAAGCAGAGAATGAGGAGCGATCCAATGAAATAAGTTTCTTTCCATTTATAGAAACGGTATGTCACTTTTTCTACAAGAGTAACAATCATCAAAGGCAGTTTGTCAAAGCAGTAGAGGCAATAAAAGATGATCCCCACGATACTTAGAAGAATAAGAATAAAACCAAAGGGCGAATAATCCGGGAAAGATTCAGGAGAGCGAGTAAAGCCCAGTTGAGCCCATCTCAGGTGGAAAAGGGTAAAGATAAAAAACAGAGATAGCAGGGAAATCTTTATGAAAGAGAGTAAGGATGAATGAATGAACCAGTCCGAGCACCTTATGCCTTTTCGTTTGGCCTTGAAAGAGTAATAAAACCATGGCGTGCAAAGGACGATAATAAGAATGGTCAATACGGATGGTACGCTCCATAAATAATCAGCAACAGCCGTCAACAATAAAACAAATTGTTTAAGCGGAGCATACGATGTGATTTCTTTTTGAAATGCAAAAAGGGCAAAAGCAGTAATGTGGCATAATATTCCGGCTGCTAAGAAAAGATTGGGTCTTCTGCGATTATTCATTATGGTCGGAAAATAAAGGGGTCACATCTTAATTATTAACTATTTGGTAGTGTCAGAAAGATAACAGGAAGAATAGTTAATAATTAAGATGTGACCCCCTCGATTTTGAGAATAAGTTATAGTTCCATAATTTCGTGGACTGGATTAGATACTTTGCTAAGGTGAGAAGGGTTTTAAGACCATAGATTATGCTGTTTGAAAAGTTTATGGAAGATGCTTCATCAAAGTATCTTACCGGGACGGGAACATCCCCGATTTTAAATCCGAAATAGACGGCTTGTGTGAGAAGTTCCGTATCAAAAACAAAACCATCAGAATTGTTGTGGTAGGGTATGGTTTCAAGCACCTTTCGTGTATACGCCCGGTACCCGCTGTGAAAATCAGAGATGTTCTGTCCCAAGACGATATTTTCTGTAAACGTTAGCATTCGATTGCTGATGTATTTATACTTTGGCATTCCGCATTTTAGCGCCTCATTTCTGGTTCTAATTCTTGAGCCGAGGATGACATCGCAAATACCTTTCTCTAAAAAACCGACGATGTAAGGAATCAGCCTACTGTCATATTGATAGTCAGGATGAATCATGACCACAATATCTGGGTTTCTTTTCAGAGCTTCATCATAGCAAGTCTTTTGGTTTGCACCATAACCCCTGTTCTCGGGATGAGCAATAACGGTTAAACCTAATTCTCTTGCTATTTCCACCGTTTTATCACTGCTGTTATCGTCTACCAGAATGATTTCATCTACGATCTCAAGAGGGATGTCATGATAAGTCTTTTCCAGCGTTTCTTCTGCATTGTATGCAGGCATGACTATGATTATTTTGCTTTTTTGTTGAGTTAACATCTCTTTTGTAGTAACTACAACAGGTTCCATATGCAATCAGATGAGCAGGTCGCATTTTAGAATTATTTTTAAAGATCTTGAATTTGTTCTATTATCTGTTAAAATGACCATATTATGTATCTAAAAATATTTTTATTTTATAGCATAATTCTAATTAATCAAGGGTTTTTATGGAAAGTGTAAAGAAAGAAAAGTGGTTATCCTATGCGGGGGGAAGGGAACATGCATAAGAGAAGAAACAGAGTTTAGACCTAATCCTATGGTAGAGATAGGCCATAAACCCATCCTCGGGCATATTATGAAAACGTATTCTTACTATGGATTCAACCTCGCTGCTTAGAAACCATGGAGATAGCCAATCCAAACCCTCTCTCTATCTTTAAACCCAATATAAAAGACACCTGGAATCTTCAGAAAACGTGCAGGAGGAATCACCCTCTGGCAAAACAAAAGGTGGAAAGACTTGAAAAGTAAACGTAGGAAAACAGTTTTTATATTTGGTGGTGCAGGCTTTATTGGTTCACATTTGGTTGAATTGTTGATGAACGATTTTAACGTTATTGTTTTTGACAAAAAGAATTTTTCCAATAGAAATATTAGAAAGTTCGAAGGAAACATTAAAATCATAGAAGGAGATTTTAAAAACCATTTCGATTGGCAGAGTGCTTTGAGCAATGTTGACTATGTTCTGCATTTAATCTGTTCCACCTTGCCTGCGGTATCGAATGAAAATTGCATCTATGATGTTGAAAGTAATGTTTTGCCTTCCTTGAAACTGTTCGACGTTTTGAGGAAAAATACACGTCCCAGACTAGTTTTTATATCTTCAGGGGGGACCATTTATGGTAACGCAGGGAAGCTGCCAATTCATGAAGCAGCTATTACCAATCCCATTTGTTCCTACGGGATTGGAAAGTTGATGATTGAAAAATATTTACATCTTTATCAGAACTTGTATGGATTAGATTATAGGACTGCACGCTTGTCTAATGTTTATGGTGAAAGGCAGAGTATCACGAGTAATCAGGGACTCATTACTACCATGCTCTATAAAGTAGTACAGGGGCACATGCTTCAGGGTTGGGGGGATGTATCTGTTGTAAGGGATTATATTTATGTGAAGGATGCTGTTCGTTGTATACAAAAAATATTACTGTATGAGGGGCCTGAGCGTATTTTTAACGTTTCTAGTAACAAGGGCTATTCTGTGAATAAAGTTATAGAAGAAATACGCAAGGTTACGGGAAAAAAAATTAAGATTACTTATGGCAAAGAAAGAAAATTTGATGTGAGAGATAATATTTTAAGTAACGTTTTAGCTCAAAAAGAATTGGGGTGGGAACCCACCGTTAGTTTAAATGAAGGCATGACGCAGGTTTATAATTGGCTCAAAACGGAATGAAAAGGAATGATTTGTGGAAAATGTTATTATAATTGGAGCTGGTGTTGCTGGGTTATCAACAGCATATCGAATGATAGAGCGTGGATACAATCGTCTTGTTCTTTTAGAAGCATTAGATTTGGTGGGGGGGTTATCTAGAAGTATTAAGCATGATGGCTATACCTTCGATTTAGGAGCTCATCAAATTCATACTGAGAATAAAACGGTGATAGATTTTTTAGATAAGATCTTGGGGAAAGATCTTCTCAGATTAAACAAGAAAGCAAGTCATGTATTTTTAGGACGATATTTAAATTATCCATTAGGCATAAAGGATATTTTGTTTTGTTTGCCATTATATATCTCTGCTCCATGTTTTTTGAGCTTTTTAAAGCAGACAATAAAAAATGTTTTCATTCAAAAGAAGGAAGACTCATGTGAATCATGGATGATTAGCCATTTTGGTAAAAAGATGTATGAGATATATTTTAAACCTTATACGCGAAAGGTATGGGGTAAGCCTCCATCAGAATTAGATGCTTTAGTTGCAAAAGAGCGTGTTGCAGTAGAAGATTTAATTGATGTGCTGCTGGCAGCTTTTTCTAGAAGAATTGTTAGGTATAAGAACCATTATCATTTGCCACATTCCCCTTATCAGAAAATGTTTTATTATCCAAAATACGGTGTCGGGCAATTATCTGATCTTATGTCAGATTTCATTCAAAGCAAAGGGGGGAAGCTGTATTTAAATAGTAGTGTTGTCTCTTTAGGGCACGACGGAAACGGTTATAAAGCGACAACAAAAGATGGTTCTGTTTATCAGGGAGATGTTGTTGTTTCAACTATCCCTATAACTCGCTTGAAAGATATCTTAGCAAGCAGTAGGGGGGGAGAGAAACCTGAAGAGACGTTGGAATTCAGGTCTTTAACTTTTTTGTTTTTAGACGTTAAAAAAGACAGTATATCAGATAATCATTGGATTTATTTTCCTGATAAGGATTGTGTATTCCAGCGGGTAACTGAACCAAAAAATTTCAGCCCGTATCTTGTGCCACGAGGGCATTCGAGTGTATGTGTTGAAATTCCCTGTGATTATAAGGATGAAGTATGGAATATGGATCTAAAAGAGTTGTATGAGACTGTTATAATTAAAATGGAACAAAAGGGGTATTTAAAGAGAGAGAATGTACAACAATTTTGGGTGACGAGAGAAAGATATGCCTATCCAACCAATACCCTATCTTTCGTTTCGCAATTAAAAGCCATAAAGAATTATATTGGTACCTTTCCTCATTTATATTCTATTGGGAGACAAGGTAATTTTTCTTATGTAAATATAGATGATGTTATGTTGATGGGTTTTGAGACAGCTGAACAAATAGTAAGGTCAGGGGTCGCATCTTAATTATTAACTATTCTTCTGGCAATATTTCAGGTGTTGTTGAATAGTTAATAATTAAGATGCGACCCCTATTAGGTGAGGTAAATAAGTGTCGGAAAAAATAAAGGTTGGTATTATTGGTGCTGGAAGAATGGCATACTGGCATCTAAGGGGATATAAAAAAAATAAAGATGTTGAAGTTATTGGCATTGCGGGTCGAACGCAATCCAAGATAGAAACGTTGCAGCGAAAATTCAAAATCCCCTATGGATATAACGATTATAGAGAAATGCTTGAAAGACATACACTGGATGCGGTAAATGTAACAACCCCTACCTATACCCACTGCCCAATTGTCATTAAGAGCCTAGAATCTGGGTGTCATGTTCTTTGCGAAAAACCTATGGCTATGACGCTTGAAGAAGCGGATCGAATGATCAAGGCAGAGAGACGTGCGGGTAAAATTTTCATGATAGGTTTCTCACAAAGATTTTACAAAGAATTTGTTCATATGAAAGAGATTGTTGATCAAGGGAGACTTGGTAAGATTAAGATCGCATGGTTTCGCAGGGGGATCAACATGCCCCCCCAAAAGTGGTACTCTGAAAAAGAAAAGAGTTCCGGAGTAACCTCTGAACTGGCGATCCATGGTATCGATTGGCTCAGGTGGATCATCGATTCACCCGTGGTTCAGGTCTCTGCTGAATTGACCGAACATGATCGGTATCCAGGCATAGATGATAATGTGTGGATGATACTCACCTTTGAAAATGGTGCTCTCGGTGTTGTTGGAGCCTCGTATACCTTTCCCTTTCTCAAAAGGGATATTGGTATAGTTGGTGATAAAATGGCTCTAACCATTGAACGCAGTAAAGTGGTGGTGGAGAAATATGGTCACCATTCATTAGCTCGTTTAGCCATGAAGTTTATTCAGTACGGCTTTATTATCCCATACTGGCTCTATTACAATCCCTTTGAGAGGGAGTTGGAACACTTTATTATGTGCATTCGAACAGGAGCTTCCCCACTTGTCTCCAGTGAAGATGGAAGGGAAGGGTTAAAGATCGCTCTTAAAGCGGTTGAGTCTGCTCATACAAGGCAAAAAATAAGATTGTAGCGTTATCGATTACAGTGAAAAGTGAAAAGGCAATGAACAATTATCCGACAGTCCTTCTAATGAATCCTATTGAAGAAGGTCAGGACTATGTGGTTGATGTTGATCCCGTCATTTCTCGTCATACGGGAGGCAAAACAAAGATCGGAATCTTCCCTCCTCTGGGTATGACCTATGTGGCAGCATTGCTGCGACAACATAAGATGACAGTCAAGATTTTAGATCCCGTACCAGCAGGTTACAACTTTGAACAAGCCTTAAAATATGCAAGTAATTTTGATGTAATCGTAATCACACTCGCTGCCAGTAATGCACAGGGAGCATACCGATTCTTTTCGTACCTAAGAGATAAAGTGAGGATTTTTATGGGTACTCATGCTACAGCACTTGCTGACTCTATTTTAGAGAAGGGGTATTGCGATATCATTATTCGAGGCGAACCGGAATACACAACTCTAGAGACTGTAAAAAACTTACACAATCTGAAGGGTGTACTGGGTGTAAGCTACAAAAGTGGGGGGAAGACAGTGAGCAATAAAGACCGTCCGTTAATAGAGAATTTGGATGATCTTCCCTTCCCTGCCAGAGACCTGACAGATAACATGAAATATCACATCGTTTCGTTTCCGGGTAAGCCGGTTGCAATGGTACTCACATCAAGGGGTTGTCCTTTCGAATGTACGTTTTGTGCCACCCATCTTTTTTACAAACGGAAAAGGAATATTCGCTCCCCAGAAAAAGTGGTACAGGAGGTTGAGGAAATTGTCCGTGACTATGGAATCACACATATCTTTTTTATTGATGATACCTTTACGATAGGTGAGAAGCGGATTATTCGACTGTGTGAACTTCTAGAGACGAAGAATCTCAAGATCGAATGGATTTGTCTGGGAAGGGTGGATACGGTTACGGAACCCATGCTCCGCGAAATGAAAAAGGCGGGTTGCAAGGAAGTTATTTATGGAATTGAATCGGCTTCTCCAACGGTTCTTGCTAAGACCAAAAAGAATATTACCCGTGAACAGATGGAGATGGCCGTGAGGATAACAAGAGAACTTGGAATACGAGTCTCTCTTTTCTTCATGTTTGGGAATCCAGGTGATACCCTGGAAAGCATCCGGGAAACCTCACGATTAGCCAGAAAGCTCAATCCGAACTTCGCCTCATTTAATATTGCAACTCCAGACCCGGGTACACCCATTTTCGAAACCATCAAAGACCGATTCGATATTGACACATTTGAAACATTTGACCGTCTCAATACCAACTTTAGCATGTGCGAAGTGTCTGCACCTCAGCTTAGAAGAGAATTGGTAAAGGCCTATCTTCTCTATTACGGTCGTCCCATATACTGGTTCAATTTGTTGCGGTATTTAGTTAGTGATCCTCTAAATGCTCCCACTATGATCAGATTATTTTATCGCCAGGCAATGAGCGTCCTTACCTAAACCACACTTTCCTATTTCTTTCTAAGTAAAATCAACAACCATTTTTTGTATTGTTATTTGACTTTAGGAATCCTATAGAGGATGTAGTGACTGTTTTCATAAACCTTTGGAAGCTCAAAGTGTTTTGGCTTTTCAGTAACAATATAGACAGCATGATATTTTCTTGCGGTTGCGACTATTTCTTCTGTTGAAAGGGCATTGTATCCGTCCTTTTCTCCCAAAAAGGTTTTCCAACCCAGGGCATTCATCCTTTCAAACCACTCTTTAGCGAAGGCATAATCCATATAAAGAATATTTGCTCCCTCC
>WTBG01000308.1 GCA_013139225.1 Deltaproteobacteria bacterium | reverse complement strand
GACCGGATTGATAATAGGTTACTATATCACAATACCACAAACAATCCTTATCCCATTAATATCACTACTACTCCTTTTCTTCATAATCACCATTGCCATTAAAAAAATACAGTTATCTTTTCTTCTTCCAATTATTATATTTAATCTGCTGGGCATCCTCTTTTTAAACAGCAGCTTATTTCCACACCTTCCACTTAACCACATAACCCATTATGTAAAAGAAGAAAAGATAATTTTAGAAGGAATCCTCTACAAACCTCCCGAGCTATCCCTGGATAAAACCAAACTGTATATCCTATCAGAGAGGATAGCAGAAAAAAATAAAATAGTCCCGATAAACGGAAAGTTACTATTAACAGTTAAAGGTGAACTTGAACAGTTAAATTACGGGGACAGGTTGCGTTTTTCTGCCAGAATCCGTAATCCAAGAAATTTTAACAATCCGGGAGGATTCGATTATAAGACATACCTGGCTCTTAAAGAAATTCTTGTAACAGCTTCTATTAAAGACGGAAGAGAAATAACTAGGGTTGAAGAAACTACACTCAATCCCATTTTGAAAACAGTGGAAAAGTATAGGACGCAAATAAGAGAATTCCTATCTATAAATCTCCATTCCCCTGCTGCTGAAATTGCAAAAGCACTAATATTAGGTGAAAAAGGTGAGATACCAAAAGAATTGAGAGAAAGATTTTCAGCAGCCGGGGTAGCTCATATCCTGGCTATCTCCGGACTGCATTGCGGAATCATTGCACTGGTTTGCTTTTTTCTGATAAAAAACATCCTTAAATGTTCCACCCGATTAATGCTCTCAACCGATATATCTAAAGTTTCAGCTTTTGTTACTCTGATACCGGTAATCACCTACTGCTTTATAGCAGGACACGGCGTTGCAACCGTAAGAGCAACCATTATGGTTATCACCTATCTAACGGCTATTATCATAGGTAGAGAGGAGGACTTATGGAATACCTTAGCTGTGGCAGCTTTTCTCATCCTTGTCTTCTCACCTTCCTCACTATTTGATATTTCTTTTCAACTCTCATTTATTTCTGTTGTTTCCATACTTTATCTTACTCCCAGATTTTCAACTCCCTTGTTTCAACATTCTAAGGACCCTTTGGAACCACCACCTCCCTGGTGGAAAAAGATCGCAAGAAGAATTACCCTGTTTCTCATTGTAACTATATCAGCAATTATAGGAACTGCTCCTCTTGCTGCCTTCTATTTTAATCGCTTCTCTCCCTGGGGGTTCTTGACAAATCTAGTCATTATCCCTCTTGTTGGTTTCCTGGTCGTCCCTTTAGGGCTTCTCACAAGCTTCTTCCTGTTTCTCTACCAACCTCTGGCCATCTTTACAGTAAATATAGTGCAGCCGTTAATTATGCTTTCTATCTCTGTCGTAGAGCTATTTAACCAATTACCATATGCTGATTATCGGACTGCAACTCCTACCCTTCTGGAAATTATTCTTTTCTACCTGGCAGTCTTTCTCCTGGTTAACATCAGAAAATCAAAAAAAATAAGATTTGCGCTCGCACTCGTTATCATAGTCCTTATCTTCAATCAGGTTTTCTGGTACTACCAAAACAACCTGAGTCCGCTATTACGAATCACCTCCATAGATGTTGGTCAGGGAGAGTCAACCCTCATCCAGTTCCCCAAAGGTTCAACCATGCTAATTGATGGGGGTGGATTTTACGATAATAGTTTTGATGTTGGTGGATTGGTAGTTGCACCAGTTATCTGGAAGAAAAAGATTAAGAAGATAGACTATCTGGTTCTCTCCCACCCACATCCTGACCATCTAAATGGACTGGTATCCATTGCTAGAATTTTTAAAGTAAAAGAAGTGTGGACCAATGGGGAGAAAGTCTATACTGAGCCTTTTCAAGAATTTGAGAACATCATAAGTGAAAAGAAAATAAAAAATATTCTCATAGATAGAGAACATCCCGATCTAATATTAAATGGTGTCCAAATAGAGTTTCTTCATCCTCCCAAAACTGCCTCGCATGACAGGAGTACGAGTTATCACTCAGGAATCAACAACCATTCACTTGTAATAAGATTTACCTACAAAGACATCAGTATGCTCTTTACCGGAGATATTTACAAGGAAGTTGAAAGAGAACTAATAAATACATTACCAAATCTTAAGAGCACCATCCTCAAAGTTCCCCACCACGGAAGTGCAACATCAAGCTCACTACCATTCCTTAAAAAGGTACAACCTCAAATAGCTATGTTTAGTGTGGGCTTTAAAAATATCTTCAATCTTCCCAGCCACAAAATCATAGAAAGATATAAAAACCAGGATTGTCAAATCTTCAGAACAGACCGAGACGGTGCCATAACCATAGAGACAGATGGTACCTGCATCAATATAAAAACATTCCTTGATAACAAGGATATGAAATTGGATTCCCTTCAATAATAATAGAGAATGTCATTGCGAGTGAAGTGACGCAATCTCAAGACAAATTGATGTGAATTAGGCAGGATAGATTTACCATTATTTTACTGAGTGAAATCAATAGACCTATAAATAAAAAAGCGGAGAGAGAGGGATTCGAACCCTCGGAGGAACTTTCGTCCCTCACTCGCTTAGCAGGCGAGCGCCTTCGACCAGCTCGGCCATCTCTCCACAAATCAAGCCACAGATTTCCGCAGATTCACACAG
>WTBG01000143.1 GCA_013139225.1 Deltaproteobacteria bacterium | reverse complement strand
GTGGGTAACCCTTCGCTGGAACAGCCCCGATAGTGATAGTATTCATCCAGCATGCCCGGCTGGTTAATGGGGTCTTCCTGTCCCCTTCTGGTTCCCTGTCTGACATCAGCCTTCCTGTCGATTCCCAGAAGTGCATTATAGCACTTCTCAACCTGATAAGCCCTCTCAGCTGATTCAAAGAGCTTCTCCGGATTTCTACCGGTTACCGCCTGATAGATTTCACCCAGTTCTTCAAAAAGCATATGAGGGTCACCAAACACAGTGACACCTACAATGGGAATAAAACAGATTCCCAGACAGTCCATTAGCATCTTATAGTTCTCATGCCACCAGACAACGCGGCCCTTCGCAATCGGGCTCGCGTGGTCTGTAATCTCGTCGGGAATATCCTTCCCGAAGATCCGCTCAAGCATATCCCTGAGACCAATGATGCCTGAGAAGGGGTGGCCTTTCAGGTGGTCAGCCCCCCGGGTACCTACCGATGAAGCGAGCGTCATAGCCAGAGCTGATGTGCAGTTGTAGGAGAATGACATCCCTTTAGTGTGACCACAGTAAGGAGTAGCATCGGGATTCAGCTTGGAACTGATTTCCGGCATGCTCTCAGCCAGGATGTTACCGAACCCTTCTCTTTTTGCCACTTTCACTATCATGTCGGACACGAGTTGAACATCACCCCAGTTGAATGTAATCCCACCTGTTTCCTCGCTGCTTAAAATCCCCCTCTGAAAGCACTCCATAGCCATGGCCAGGTTCCACCCAAACTGAATGCAGTCCATCCCCATCTGATTGGTCATGTTAGACAGGTGAAGCAGGGATGGATAATCAAAGATACCTAGAAGCGGGCCCAGGTGATTGTAGTGACCGAACTCAACCTTGCCACCTTTTTCTCCTTTGTACGGTCCCTCGGCGACCTTCCACTTCATGGAACAGGCGATAGGACACCGGTAACAGGTGGTTTGACCGTCCTTGTAGGTTTTTACAAAGTTATCGATATCGTAGCTCTCCAGCTGTTCAGGTGAAATCTTCTCCTGGCTATTTAATACACGTGTTTCATTACTGAGCTGGGCAATGAGCATCAAAGAGCCATACTCTCTGTGAGCAGTCGTTGAAGGCCCACTTCCCCAGATATCGCCATACCTTTTTGCCAGAGTGTCCAGCATATCTTTATCTGCTGAAGGTACCGTGCCAGAAGCTTTAACAATAATGGCCTTTAAATTCTTGGAGCCCATTACGCATCCCATGCCTGCCCTGCCATTGCAGCCTACCCTCTTAGTACCGGAAAGGATATTGGCATACTTGACCATGTTTTCCCCGGCAGGTCCGATGCGGGCGGATTCACAACTGCCGTACTTTTTCTGGATCGTTTCATCCGTGGCATAGGTGTCAAGCCCCCACAGATCTGTTGCATCAACCAGCTCCGGCTTCTTGTCCTTTTCAATAAGGAGTGCAACAGGCTTCTCAGCCTTTCCTTTAATCACAATGTGGTCATAACCTGCCTGCTTCACCCTCGCCGGGAAAAACCCACCTCCGTTGGAGTCCCCGAAGATACCAGTAAGAGGGCTTTTAGAGGTGACGGTAAAGCGGGAAGCGCAGGGAAACGCGGTTCCTACCACTGGCCCGAATCCAAAGATAAGGGGATTTTCCGGTGAGAGGGGATCCAGCTGGGGGTTATCCCGCATCAGATCGTAAAACAGTTTGGCATTGATGCCCGCTCCGCCAATATAGCCATTAATGAGCTCTTCAGAAAGTTTTTCCTCCCATATTTTTGAATTTGAGAGGTCTACCTGGAGTATTCTCCCTCTCCACCCGTGTGTGTTCTCGGAATTAATTGTTGCTGTTTTTTTCATATCACCCTCCTTTTTTTCTGCCACGCATTCTCTCTGTTAGTTAAACCCAGAGTGCACAAAACCACACTAGCTTCTAGTCTCCTTTCATAGAAGTGACTTCCATGCACAGAGGTTAAGAATGAAATATGCAAAAGTAATCAACCATTAGTATAAAAATATACCATCATCTTTTACAGATATTGCCATATATTTTTTTGAGCACTTCTTTACATTTTTCCCAGTGTTCTGGTTCAATACCATTCAGGCATTGTTCTTGAACATTAAGGGCTAGTGTTTTTAACTCTTGCTGCAACTTTCCCCCTTTTCTTGTCAAACATATCCTTTTCTGTCTTCGATCTTCTTTATCGAGGACTCGTTTTACAAGATGACGTTTTTCCAAACCGTCAACAATGCGAGTAACGCTTGCTTTATCTTTATAGGTATTATCAGCTAGCTGCTGCTGGAATTGTCCGTCTTGTCGCCAAAGATTAAATAGAAGGGCACACTGCTCGACTGTCACATCATATCCAGCTTTGTTAAAACTATTTTGCATCATAGCGCACATAGCCCTTGCTGTTCTATTTAAAATATGCCCTAATGAATCTTCTAAACGCAAATCAATATAATCCATACTATAAAACCTTAATAATAGTTGAACCATCAACTATCTAATCACACTTCGCATTAATGTCAAGCATAAGTTTTCTATAGCAGCTTTGATCAGTTTTTTGTAAAGTTTCCGATCCATAGCTTTTAGGTTCTTAACTATAACTCCAAAATGTTTCAGCATGCCTGGGTGCATATCTTGCGATTATCTCTCGGTTGACATATAAGAGTGGTTTTCCTATACTTAGGATTAATGGATTCCCGCTTTCGCGGGAATGACATTCTTTGGTGAAATAATGTAATAATCTTACGAGGGGAGACAAAATATTAAACATTAACACTTGGGAATTTCAAAGTATTTATCATTGAAATGACAAAACTTTTAACAATACGTATTGAGTTGAGAGTAGGTAAATGATGAAAAAGGCAGTACCCATAAAACCTTTCTGGTATGCGGATGTGGTGGTTCTCCCTAAATTGATAACCATCATTACGACGATCGACAAAAAAGGGAAGGTTAATGCAGCACCCTACTCGCAGTTTATCCAGTATGATGTCATGAACCAAAACCCCCGGGTGTTTATCGGTATGCGCAAGTTTTCCCACACCTATCAAAATATTGCTGCCACCGGTGAATTTGTGGTCAATTTCCCTCCTGCCGATTTTCTGGAAGATATGATGGAGACCTGCCGTTTTTACCCAGAGGGTGTTAATGAGCTGGAACATACTCGTTTCACACAAATCCCCTCACAGAAAGTCGCGCCACCCAGTATTAAGGAATGCGGTCAAATAATTGAGTGCAAGCTTAACAAGCAATATGAACTTGATAAGATTCAGGGGCATGTGATTGGCGATATTGTGGCCCTTGTTTTTGATGAGGAGCTTATCGAACTCGGCCTGGAGGAACGCTTCAGAAAGCTCAACCTTCCCGTCGGCCTGGGGGACGAAAAAAGGAAATACTTTTACTATGGTATGATCGACAAAGTGGAGGTGCATGAACTTAAACCTCCTCCTAAAAATAAGAAGATGCAAGGTGAGATCAAAACAGGGATGCCTTGGGATAAAAAGGCACTTCAGTCCCTGAAGCAAGTCCCTTCTGCGATACGGTCAATGGTGGTGGAAATGTCAGAAGACATTGTCAAAGAAGAAGGGGCTGATAAGATGACCTACGAGCGCTATATGAAGCTGATTGAGGAATATGCCCCGCCGGATATGATGGAACGTTTTGAGGATAAGTAGGCACGAAAGTGACTATAGTTTCCTTTTTCATAACTGTGCGAAGCACGGGGTTTTCAAGCAAACAATAAAAGAGTTGTGATAACCTGTTTAGTTACGGCTTGTCCGGGATAGGAGGGGAGATGGTTGAAGATAGTGAAAATACAAAAAGTGTTGCAAAATTTGCCGGCATAGAAATTCCTCCCGAGCTTACCAAGAGCAATTTTTTCTTCCTCTTTTTTAATACCTTTATAATTGGCTTGCTGATGAGTGTCTTTGGCATACTCCAGCCCGCTTTTCTAAAAGACATCATAAAAATAAACCAGGACTTTACAGGTTCCATAAACGGGCTGCTCATGAACCTGAACGAGATTGCCACCCTTGCGCTGGTGGCGCTTGTGGGGGTGCTCTCTGATAGGGTGGGGAGAAAAATTCTGGCAGTACTTGGGTTTGTGGTCCTTGCACTCTCCTTTTATCTGCTCGGACAAGCAAATGGCATTGCTTCCTTTCTACAGATTCCGGCAGGGGTATCATCACAGATCTGTGCGTTCTTAAGTTTTGTCCCCTCACGGTCAGCTGAGTTTACCCAGTATGCCCCCGGACTTTTGACTACCTACGTGATTCGCCTCTTTCTTGGAATCGGGCTTATACTGTGCTACCCGCAGTTTATCACTATGGTTGCTGACTATACCTATGAGAAGGACAGGGGCAAAGGGATGGCAATGAACGGTGTGATGATGGGCCTTTCCTCGCTCCTGATTTTTGGTCTGTTTGTTCCTATAATGGCAAAAAGCGGTGTGCTATTTCTTATCTACATCATTATCGCAGTTGCCCTGGGAGGGGCGCTCTCCACGGGGGTGTTACTCAAAGAACGCCTGCCGGAAACGAAACAGGAGAAGGTGGGTTTAATGAAGATTTTTCCTGTGGTCAGGAAAAGCATGGCGCTCAAGGCATCGTATTGGTGCTGCTTAATAACCAGGGCAGATATCGTTGTTCTTGCTGTTTTTGTCATAACCTGGGGAGTAAAATATGGAGAAGAGCTTGGGTTGTCCACCGGAGCGGCAACCTTTAAGGCATCACTTCCAATGATGGTTATGGGTTTTGCCACACTTATTGCGTTTCCCATATTTGGGGTTATGCTGGATAAGTGGGGGCGTGTCCCCACAATAATCCTTGCCCTTATAAGTGGTGCTATTGCAATGTTCCTGCTTGCGGTGAGTCCCAGTCCTTTCAGCCCTCTGGTCTACATTGCGATGATTTTTGCTGCTGTGGGGATGGCGGGATCAATAGCAGGTGCAAACACGCTGGCTTCTGATGCCTCACCTGAGGGGATGGTGGGGTCGATTCTGGGGGGACTTAACACCATGCAGCCCCTTGGGATACTTTTTTTTGTAGGACTGGGAGGATACCTGTTTGATAGGTTCAGCCCTGGCTGGGCATTTGCTGTAAAGGGTATTGCTAGCCTAATTTTATGCATGTGGATTTTTATGGTTAAGAACCGAATCAGTGTAAGCCTACTTCAAAAGAAATAATACATTAACTGTGTATAAAAATGCAGTAAACACCGGGAATACTCGCTCAGTGAACAGGCAGTTTCACAAACTTTTCGGGAAAGGTGTAGCCAATTATGAAAAAATTCTCGGATTTCATCATCGAAAAAAGGTTACTGGTTCTCACTATACTCTCTTTAATTTCCCTTTTCTTTGTCTATAAAGTAAAGGATATAGAGGTGTATACCAAATTTGCTGACCTGCTTCCTCAAGGGCATGAATACATTGAGGTGCATAACAGGATTAGAGCCCAATTTGGCGGTGCCAATACAGTCAATATGGTCCTCCAGGTTAAAAAAGGGGATATCTTCAATCCCACCACTCTCCAGAAGATAAGGGATATAACCGATGAACTCTACCTTATCCCAGGGGTAGATCGATTCAAGATCCTTTCCCTTGCTGTAGATAAGTTGCTTGATCTGGTGGTAATCTCTGGCGGATTTGATTTTGTCCCCCTGATGTTTCCTGAAATTCCCCAGACAGAAGAAGAGATAGCAACCTTAAAAGAGCGGGTTTATGCAAGCGTTTTCTACGGTGGTTTTGTATGGTTTGACAACAAAAAAACGC
>WTBG01000353.1 GCA_013139225.1 Deltaproteobacteria bacterium | reverse complement strand
TATAGCTCCTCCCGTTCCATGGCCCCAGGTAGACATCATCACCTACAATGAAAGGATGTCTATGAGCCTGTCTGTACTGCGTTCATGTTTTTCTTTAAAAGATGCTGAAAATTTCCTGGATTTGTTTGTAGAGATCTCCACGGCTAAGTCAAGGTGACTGTATACAATCCCTGTTCATATGGCCACAGAAGCAGATGACAACAGTCAATCCACTTTTCGAAATGGGAAGAAACACAGAATGGCTACACTACATGAAAGGGTTGTGTGTTAATGGCTGAAAGACATCTATTTCCGGCAAGCATTGTGGATGAGCTTACCTACTGTGTGGAGGGTGTTGCGAGCGGCCTTCATCTTGTCTACACCTGGATATTCACGCTGGAGGGAGAAGTTAGCACGGAAGCTATCCAAAAGGCTCTAGATAAAACGCTCAATTATTATCCCAAATGCAAATGTATCTTAACTAACAATTATCCCTCTTACAAGCGCTGGTTTCGTTACCGCTGGGAACGTACCAAATCTACCGGCAGAGATATCCTGCAGGAGATCGAATTGCCGGATCACGATTTCAACATCGAGGAGGCAGTTGACTACTATGTGTGCAATCACGTTCCTCTCTCTATCGACATCTCATCTCATATCCCGCTTAAGGTTCTGCTCATCAGACAGCCAAAGCGCGCTTTTTTGTTTTTTATTTTGCACCATGCCGTTGCGGATGGGGTAGGAAGCTTATCTTTCATACAGAAATTTATAACCTATTATGAGGATATCTTTTACCAGCGGGAAACAGTGGAAAACCAGCCTGCCAGGTTTGAAGATATTTCTGTCCCCGAGATCCCCTTTCGATGGGACTACCTCGCTCCCCATCGCATTCGCCCCTACCTCAGCTACAACTCTCTCTTTCGCAAGGAACCGCCGGTTAGACTGTACCCGCATAAATTTCCAGGAGAATCCGGAACGTTCGTGGCGGGTATCCGGACTGTTTCCTCCCAACGGCTGGAAGCAATCGGGACCATCGCCAAGAAGAACCAGGCCACTATCAATGATTATCTCCTGGCCACCACCTTCCAGACAGCTAAAATGTGGAGTCGAGGTTGGGCTGGTCAATCGGAACGCATCTACGTAACGGTTCCTATGAACCTTCGCTCTCCGGAAGACTGCACCATGTCCAACATTCTTTCCAGTGCTAATGTCTCTTTTAGGGCTGACGTGATAGGTGACAAGGAAAAGTTACTGCAACTGATACGAGAAGAAATGACCGCGCTGACCAAAAATGACATAGCACAGACGATGGCAAACTTATCCTGTTTCCTCAAGCCCATTCCCATAACACTCAGGAAACTTCTACTGAAGTACTCTATCCCGGGGTTTTCCCCCACGCTCCTGCTCAGCAACCTGGGTGTACTCTCGCCAAACCCCTCCCACAAAGACGAGAAAGGGTTCCACTACCTGGGCCCAGCACGAATCTGTAACATACATCTCATACCTAACGCAGGGACGTGGCCGGATCTGCTGGTTTCCACCTACAATAAACAGATGGCGGTCACCATAGCTGTTTTGAGCTCATGCTTTTCTCCGGAGGAGGCAGAGAGATTTTTGAACTGTTTTGTCAGCAACCTTATGGAATAAAAATACATGCTTTAACTCTATACTTCTGCTCTGGGGATGGTATATGATAGTTTTTTCACAGACTATCTTTAACCCCCGTGCACTTAAAAGGACTTATTTCAATGGACAACAAACAATTTTACCAAGCCAGCATTGTGGACGAACTGGCCCACCTCATGGAAAAGCCCCTTAACACCTCTATAACCCAAGGGTGGACGTTTACCCTGGAAGGGGAGCTCAGCTCTACTGCCATACGAGAGGCACTGGATCGCTGCCTCACCCTGTATCCGAAGCTCAAATGCATGTTAACTAAAGATTACCCGTCTTTTAAGCGTTTATTTCGTTACTCTTGGAAATACCGGAATGACATTACCAGCAGTGCTATCTTCAGGGAGATCGAGGATCTCAATCCAGATCATGGCACTAAGGATACGCTGTCCTACTATCGGGATTACCACTGCTCCCACTATATTGACATCACCCGGGAAACTCCCATTAAGGTCTTATTAATCAAGCAGCCTGAGCGGTCACATCTGATTTTTTTTGTTCATCACGCTGGAGTGGATGGCATAGGCTTCCTCATATTTTTTCAGAGTTTCATAAAGTTTTATGAGGACAGCATCTACCAGAGGAAAAAAGAATCTGGCGGCACGCCAGACTTTCAAGGTATTTCCAAACCACACATATCGTTTCAATGGAAGCACCTCTTGCCCTCGTACTTCTATATGTATATGAAGTACGGGGTTCTTGTCGATCAAGAGCAGCTGGCATATTCAGGGCCTCAAGAACCATCACCCTCAATGGAAAAACTCCTGGCTGTCGCCCGGGAACTTTCCCCGGAACAATTCAAAGCAGTACGGGCAACTGCCAAGAAGCACCAGGCTACCATCAATGACTACCTGCTTGCTTCAATGTTTCAAACCGTTAAAAAATGGAATCGGCAAAGGGATGAAAAACCAGGACGTATTTACCTTGACATTCCAGTAAATCTTCGCTCTCCGGAAGACCGTACCATAGGTAATATTATGTGTGGGTTTAGGATTTTTTTAACGTCTGAATTGATAGGAACTAAGGAAGAAACCCTAAAGGTGGTTAAAGAAAAACGGTCTCTTATGATGGCAAAGAATATTCCACGAAAGATGGTAGAGATTGCCTGGGTCTTAAAGCCCCTGCCGTTATCATTAAAAAACATCCTGTACAGCCGTCACCCAGACACCTACTGTCCTACCCTCACCATGAGCAATATTGGCATTTGCAAACCTAATCCATCCCACATAGACGAAGAAGGCTTTCACTACATGGGACCGGCACGTATTTTAAACATGTGTTTTATAGGTTACGGCGCTCCATGGCCTCAATTAGTTGCTATGACCTATAATGAGCGAATCACCATCAGCCTATCCGTCTTTCGCCCCCGGTTTCCTTTAGAATCTGCTGAAGCATTTTTAGATTCTTTTGTAAAGGAAATCAACGGGTAAAATTACGCCGTTACCTTCGCACACGATAATTCCCAGATTGAATTCCGAAAGGAAAAATTTTCATTTTACTGCATATTTAATGAAGTAATATATTCTTTTCCATAAGAGGATCAGTCGAACAGTAAGTATCTTAAAAAGAGATCTCGATGCTATTGCAACAAGGTAATCTGCAATATCTTCTGCTGCTAGCATCTCACGCCGGTGAGGCATGGTTTTCAATGCATCAAAGAGTTCCGTATCAACATTCGCTGGATAAATGGTAGATACTTTGATCCCA
>WTBG01000303.1 GCA_013139225.1 Deltaproteobacteria bacterium | reverse complement strand
ATTTATTTCATTAGATGTCCCTAGATGTTGTACCACCATCTGCTCACTAAATTTTAACACTACTACCATAAACGTGAGTAGTTAGGAACCGAAGTTTTCTTCAACGTTACTGAATCAAATATCAACTCAAAAAAATGACGACCTGCAATTTATGGTGTAAAGGGGTAGGTACTATAACAACTTAACAGATTGAGGGAAAAGAGGTAGGTATGTGCTGAGAAAAGGTACGGAGTTAAGAAATTAAACGCTTTACTCAAAATCCCACGTTTTGATATCACTCCTCGTTTCATAGATGCCTGCCCGACCACATTTTTCGATCATCTTTTAGTTGACCTTCAAGCAGTTATCTCATATACTTGCCCCACCTTAACGAGCGAGTTCAACAAGTATTGAGAATAAATTAATCTACTATTGAAAGGATTTGTTATGAAACACTTACATCGACTTGGTATGTTAATGGGTATTTTTTCTCTTGTTTTTGTCACCTCACCCGGTTCTTTGAATGCCGAAGCAGATAAGGCAAAGCTTGAAGATGGTCTTTATGCTGTTTTCACGACAACAAAGGGTGAAATTGTTGCAAAACTTTTTTACAAGAAAGTGCCCTTGACGGTCACAAATTTTGTCGGACTGGCAGAAGGCACAAAGGATTCCTCGAAATCTAAAGGAACGCCGTTTTACGATGGATTGAAATTTCACAGGGTTATTAAGGGTTTCATGATTCAAGGTGGAGATCCAACGGGAACCGGAAGAGGAGGACCTGGATATGCATTTCCGGATGAATTTGATTCCAGTTTAAAGCATGACGGTCCGGGTATCTTGTCCATGGCCAATTCCGGACCCAACACCAACGGCAGCCAATTTTTCATCACCCACAAAGCAACCCCCTGGCTAGACAATAAGCATACTGTTTTTGGAAGAGTCGTTTCCGGACAGGACGTGGTTAATAAAATCGAAAATAATGACGTTATGAAAACTGTCCGGATTTTACGAATCGGTAAAGATGCTGAAACATTCAAAGCAGATGAACAATCCTTTAAAAAACTTGAACGTGCACCCAATGAAGGAATTGCGAAAAAACAGAAGGAAGAAACTGAGAAAGATGCCGCGCTCATAAAAGAGAAATGGCCAAATGCTACAAAGACCTCTTCTGGCCTTATGTATGTGATTACCAAAGAAGGAGAAGGACCAACACCCAAAAAGGGACAAAAGGTAAAAGCCCATTACACAGGGACCCTGTTAAGTGGTAAAAAGTTTGACAGTTCGCGTGATCGAGGAAAACCTTTTGAATTCCCTGTTGGCATGGGAAGGGTTATTCGCGGTTGGGATGAAGCCTTTTTAGATATGAAAAAAGGTGAAAAGAGGACCCTTATTATTCCCCATTTTCTGGCTTACGGAGAGAGAGGCCGTCCACCGACGATCCCTCCAAAGGCAACGCTGGTGTTTGATGTCGAACTTATTGATTTTGAATAATTCTGAATAAATAGTTTTGAAGAACCTGATTCTGGATACCAGATACAGAAAAAAACCTAAATAATAAATATGGGGCAGTTCAAGATATTTTCTTTAACTGCCTTTTCTTTTTTAAAGATACCTTTCAATCCTGGGGTGTACTCCAAAACAACAAAATGATGCTAATCTATTTATAATTATATTCCGATAATATATATAGATATAAAACATTTTTCAATTTAGATCATCTTTGGATATAAAATGGATCCTGCTGAAGCTAAAAACATCATAATAACTAATATTAAAGCTATCCCAACTTTACCAGATAGGATGCATCAAGTCTTAACCTTGCTTAAAGATGACAACACATCTGTTAAAGAACTGGCTCATTTCATTTCCTCCGATCAAGCCATGGCTTCAAGATTATTACAAGCAGCAAACTCCATTCGGTTTGGTTTTAGCAGAAAAATCGCGACTGTCGATCGTGCAACAGTCATACTTGGGGTTAAGGCCGTAACCAGTTTGGTTTTAGGAATATCCGTGTTCGACAATTTCAGATTAACAAAAAATGAAATAACTATTGACCTGGATGAGCTTTGGAAACACTCGATGGGTTGTGCTATAGCTGCTCAAATTATCAGTGATAAGTTAGGGGGTGTTGATAGAAAAACAGTGCTTACCGCTGCAATTCTCCATGACATTGGCAAGGTTATCATTGATCTCTTTTTCAGTCGAGAGTATGCAAAGACACTTAAAACACTTAGAAATAATGGACTGAGCATGGCTAAAGCAGAGGAAAACGTTATGGGTTTTAATCATGCGGATGCAGGAGGATGGTTCTGCGATGAACTAGCTTTTCCTTCCGTTTTAGTGTCTCCTATCAGTTTCCACCACAATGTTGATGGTGTCGATAAGGAACATGAGCTTATAACATCCATTGTTCATATCGCTGACAATTTATGTAAGCGGGCGCAGATTGGCGACGGAGGAGACGATAATAAAAATCACGCCATTAACCTGCATGCTCAACGTCTTTTAAATTTAAATAAAGATGACCTGGAAAAGATCACAGGAGAACTCAAGAAGGAAGAGAATGTAAATTAGTCTCATAGCGATACGCAATAATTTAATAACAGATATCATTATTACGATTTTCAGGCAGGGATTTAATATTTCCTGTCTTTTTTTTGGCTCCAAACTTATCTAACCAAAAAACAATCTCCCATCAATTAAACCAAAAGCAGAATAATTAATTGTTGTAGGAAAAAAAAGAGTTGACTGACACAGAAAAGTTGATTTATAAGCTTAGAGGTAATCTTAAGAAAAGATGAAATATGCTAACCAACTAAATGAAAGGATTTGTCATGCGCATTCGTATAATAATAATGATAGTTGTTACCTCCATATATAGCATCAGTTTCGCAGACGAAATTATTTTCAAGAATGGAGAACGTCTAATTGGAGAATTTGAGAGATTGGAAGAGGGTAAACTGATATTCAAATCCCAGATTGCTGGCGAGATCACTGTTGGCGTAGACAAAGTGCAAGAGATCTACTCAGAAAAGGTTCTTGAGATACATCTTAAAGACGGTGAAATTCTAAAAAGCAAAACATTCAAAAGCGAGGCAGATCACTTTACTGTTGAAGAAACAGAAGAGA
>WTBG01000381.1 GCA_013139225.1 Deltaproteobacteria bacterium | reverse complement strand
AATCAAATAAAAAAGAGGTGCAACAATTCCATCTGAGGTATTTTCAGCTACTGTCTCCACGGTTGCCCTTACAATTTCCTTTCTGCTGAGTGCCAGAGTATCCCTTCCTACAATAAGCGATAGATGTTTCCCTGCACTCTCATCATCTCCATCTTTCAGACATTTCCTGATTCTACCTGCTGCATTACCCAAAGATTTTATAGAAATAGTAAAATAAGCAAACAAAATGGCAAGGGATGCACCTAAATAACTATTCAACATGTAGGCAAAATGGATAATAGCAAAGGTTATTCCATAAGCTAAGGTTATAGTAATAACACACAGTAAGATTCCTGCTGTTTTTTCACTTATAATACTCTGCTTAATCCCTCGTAGAAATGTTTCCAAACAATCTATTGTTTTTCCCAATATCCTTATTGGGTGTAAAGACCATTCAGGATCACCAAGAAGCAAGTCCAAAAGGCAAGCAATAACTAATCCTGTTTGACTTATCATCTCAACCATTTACCAATTTGATTACTGGACCATCATCGTAGTAATCAATTATATTCAAGCAGCCATACACCTGGTCAATCCTCGGTAATAGTTGCAAGTCTAAATTTAAGATATCAAAGAGAATTGCCCGATTAACTCCACCATGTGCTAACAACATCACATTTTTGCCTTTCGATTCATTTAAAATTTCCAAAAGCTTTTTTACAACTCTTTCTTGTAAGTCCTTGAAGCTCTCTCCACCTTTGATGCGATAGTTTGCTAACTCCTCCAATCTTTGCTTGTATTCCCTGGGATATCTTTCTATTATTTCTTCCCTGGTTAGCCCTTCCCATATTCCCAGATTAATCTCTCTAAATTCCTTTAATGCTACTGGTTCAATTTGATGGCAACTGGATATGATTTTCGCACCTTTTTTTGTCCGTATTAAATCACTGCTATATAAAGCATTTATCTCTTCTTCCTTAAATCTATCCTTTAAATTATTCATCTGCTTGATACCATTTTCCGTGATATCAACATCCATATGGCCAATGTACCTAAATTCCGAAGCGGTTGTGGTTTCACCATGCCGAACTAGAAAAAGCCTTGTCCTATCTTCCATAATCTCCTCTCGTATTTATTATAATACTCAAGTTGTCTATTAGTGTTCCTGGATCCCTGCTCCCCGATCGGAGTCGAGTACAAGTTTCGCAGGGATGACAGACAAGGATGGAACTGATTGATAAAACGTGTCATTCCTGCCCCGTATCAAGTACGGGATAAACTCCAGCAGGAATCCAGTGATTTCAGGCTGTTATGGACTCCCGCTTCCGCGGGAGTGACTCGGTTTTTGACTTTTTGCAAAACAGATAAGTATAGTTTCATTCTTCGTGTTCTTCGTGGTTATATTTGTTTTGGTTGCGGCTCTGCTGCGCTGTGGTTAAAGTTAGAAGTTCACTAAGATCATTATTAAAACTGCTACCTCAGTTATTTCGTTTGCTGCTCCCAAAACATCACCAGTAACTCCACCTAGCGCACGTTTAAAAAAACGGCTGTAGAGTAAGCAAAATAATCCTACAAGCACAGCTATTATGAATCCCCTGTGGTGGAACAGATATGTAGCAACAAGAAGAGATATAATAGTAGTAAAAATAAAAATAAGGGATGTAACATGCCTGGTGATTGGAAATCCTAATCCCTTCTTTAGCCCGGCATAATCTGAAAAGTAAGCAATGCTTACCTGCGACCATCTTCCCATCATAGGCATTAATAAAAGGGATTGATTTTTAAGGTATTCTGGAAGTGCTGCCAGTGCAAGATACTTTAACATGAGAACTAAAAAAACTGCAACGGCACCCATTGCTCCTACTTGCCCGTCTTTCATGATGCTCAATTTCTCGTTTTTTTCTTTTCCACTGGCAATACCATCAACCGTATCAGCCAGGGCGTCAAGATGTATTGAACCAGTAATTAAAACCAATATAATAATCAGGAGCCCATCAACAACTGAACGGGGCAGGAAAAAAGATAATAATAAATTTGAGCAAACCAGACATCCACCTATGAAGAGACCAACCATAGGGAAATAGAGCGCTGATTTCCCCAAATCCTCTTCATTTACCTTAAGGTTTTTATAAAAAGGGATAACAGTGAGAAATTGAAGGGCTATAATAAATCTGCGCATTATCGAACAGCCTCACTCACTCCTGCATCATCAAAGGTCAAAACTTCGTTTATAATCCTTACGCCTGACTCTATCAAACTGATTCCCAATACTGCACCTGTACCTTCGCCCAATCTCATGGATAAATCCAAGATGGGTTTTTGTTTCAAACGTTTAAGCAACACTTTGTGACCACGTTCTACTGATTTATGGGAGGCAAAAATGTATTCCTTTATGGATGTTTTCAGAGAAACTGCAACCATTGCAGCAGTTGTAGATATAAAACCATCTATTACTACGGGAATTCTATGAAAAGCGGAACCGATAATCAAACCCGCAATCCCGGCAATTTCAAAGCCACCTACTTTTGCCAAAACATCCAGTGGGTCGTTCGGATTCGGATGATTTTTTCGGATGGC
>WTBG01000258.1 GCA_013139225.1 Deltaproteobacteria bacterium | reverse complement strand
TAGAAAATGTTTTATTTTTTGTGCAACCTTTTCAATCTGGATTTCGTTAAGACTTATCTGTTGTATTAAAACAAATATCTTTTTAGATTTTTGGTCAATCTTTTTCTTTAACTCTCTTTTCTTTGCTTCACTTAAATGTTTCTGTTTAAGCTTCTTTTGTAATTCCAGATGCTTTTGTTCACCTCGTTTAATCTTCTCTATTATGGAAAGAACCTTCTTCATATAATGTTCTTCGTCAATTTCTACTTCTTCATTATCCAAATTCCTGACAACTTCTCTCACCGATATCTTTTCATATTTTAACTTTTCTCCTATATGAATAAGTTCCCTGATGATAAGTGGTGCACTTAAGGCAACATCCGCAATCTCGTTTTCACCTTCTTCTATGCGTTTTGCAATTTCTACTTCTTCTTCACGGTTGAGCAATGATACCGAACCCATCTCCCTGAGATACATTCTCACTGGATCATTGAACTTTTCAAAAGGGGTCGGCTCTAATTCCTCTTCGGCTTCACCTGCTGTCGCTCCTGAAGTTTTTTGAAGCTTCGTCTTAGAGATTCTTACCTTTTGAGCTCCTTCAACAATTTCTATATCCATTTCTCCAAACATGATCATTAGGTCATCTATCTGATCTGGAGAAACAATATCGGGTGCTAAAACACTATTGACTTCCTCATAGGTTAAGAATCCTTTCTCTTTACCCATGTCAATGAGCTGATTTACCTGATCAATGGTATTCTTCTTTGGCATTAGCACCCTACTCCTTGTTTTTTTCTGTTAGTGAATAGAAAATTGAACCGAGGTGTATCTTTTTTTTCGTTCTAAAAGTTCCTGCTTGTGTACCAGGAATTTGTGCATTGCATTTTCATCTTTTTGCTTTTCTGCTTCCATAATCTTTGTGTTCACAAACTGGATTTCCCTTCTTAAACTTATTTCCTTTAACCTTTGAATGCTGTCTTTTAATGCTTTGGGAATGTCAATTATGCTCTCCCCTTGGATGACAAGTCTGGTGACGATGTTTTTTAATTCCTCTTCTTCCAGATGATCAATTAACCAGTCTGGTTTTATCGAATGGTTATCATCAAAACACTTTACGATGAAAAGCAAAAGGCGCTTTAGTTTTGGTTCTTCAAAATCATCTAGTATCTGTGCCTTTTTTACTAATGGAATTACCTCGGGATGTAAAATCATCAACTGCAATAAGAGCTCTTCTGCTCTGTGCTGATTAGAAACCTTTATATAGAGTTCTTGTGCTTCCGACTTTCTTGTTTTTTCTGTGTGAATTTCAGATCTGATTACATTTTCATCGACATTTATCTGTTGGGATAACCTCTGAATATAAAGGTTCCTTTCGGTGGTATCACCTAATTTTGACAGGATTGGAGACACTTTTCTTATCGTATTAAGTTTGCCATTTATCGTTGATGTATCATTCTGATTAATTATTTCATTGATAAAAAATTCCATTAGGGGAGTTGCTTGATCCAGCTTTTCCCTGAATCCATTTTCCTTTTCTCTTTGAACAAACGAGTCAGGGTCAACACCTGGAGAAAGCAATAAAATCCTGGAAGAAATCCCATTTTCCAGAAAGAGAGGCAAAGATTTTATTGTTGCTTTGATTCCAGGTTTATCCGTGTCAAAAGCAACGGTGACATTACTGGTAAATCTCTTGAGCAGTTTGATTTGCCCATCTGTTAAAGCAGTTCCCAATGAGGCAACCACATTTTTTATGCCATATTGATGGAGACTTAAAAGGTCAAAATTCCCTTCCACCAGAATGACAAAGTCTTCTTTGCGAATAAAAGGCAGTGCTATATTTAAACCATAAAGACTGTTGCTTTTTTTATATATTATGGAGTCTGCTGAGTTGATATATTTAGCAACATCCTCTTCAATTGCTCTACTACTGAAACCTATTACCTTATTATTATAATTAATAATAGGGAAAATAATCCGGTTCCTGAAACAATCATAAAATTCGCTCTTTTTACCTGGTTTGAGAAGCCCTAGCTTTTGTGCCAATGCAAGAGGGACTTTCTTTTTTTTTAGGAAATTGAGTAATCCATCCCAACGTGGTAGTGCAAATCCCAGTTTGTATTCGATGATTGTCTCTTTTAATATTCCCCTTTTATTCAGGTAATTTCGTGCTTTTTCCCCCTCTTTTGTTTGTAGAAGACTGCTATAATATTCAACTGCCAGGCCATTAACTTTAAAGAGTTTTTCCTTTTCCCCCATTATTCTTTTTTGGGTGGGAGAATATTCTTTTTGAGGCAATTGAATGCCACATCGTTGAGCCAATTTTCTTGCTGCTTCTGGAAAGGTAAGATGCTCGAATTTCATAAAGAAGGTAAAAACATTACCGCCCGTACCACACCCAAAGCAGTGGAAGATTTGTTTTGACTCGCTGACAGTAAAAGAGGGTTCATTCTCAGAATGAAAAGGGCATAAACCTCTATGATTTACACCAGTTTTTTTTAAAGACACATATTCTGATATTAATTGTACTATATTACAAGATTCTTTTATTTCTGCTATCTTATCGTCAGGGATATAGGTCGACAACTGTGATAACCCCGCCTATCTGTCAGTATTGTAAAAATTACAGGTTGAAAAAGGGAAGTAAATTACCACCCGTGAACGGGTGGCTTTGTTTTACGGCCAAAGGCCGTGAAACAAAGGAAGCACGAAAGTGCTGCAGTTTCCTTTTGCGACCCCGTGCTTTGCACGGGGTTTTCAAAGCAAACAAAAAATATCGGTCGCCATATGCTTTGCAAGAGATGCCACAAAAATGAGAATAAAAACTGGAAGATTGATGATTACTGATATCTATTTCCCACCACTCACAGGAAATTGAAATGAACTGATTATTGTAAACCTCTAATTATAACTTATAAAAAATAATTGTCAAATAATAAATGCTACATTTTTCCTATTTATTAAATGTTGCAGGCAATGATTTTTCGCAATTAGCTGATATATAAGGATATCTTACCGTATAGGTGTTAAATCTTTTTATTCGCTCATTGAAACGAATTCTTCTGGAAATCTTTTTTTCATCTCTTGTTTCATGAAATTTTCTATTTCTGAATCTGTTTTGAATCGATCAAGAACTTTAACAAACTCTTGAGATTCGTGGTAAGTGATTGACCTTAAGATCTTTTTTATTCGCAAAATACAAAGTGGGTTCATACTGAGCTCATCTATACCTAAGCCCAGCAGGATGGGAAGGTATAAAGGCTCTCCAGCCATTTCTCCACACATCACTACTTCAATCCCGTTGCTATGAGCAGCTTCTACTACAGTTTTTATGAGTCTGATTACTGCGGGATGGAGGGGATTATAAAGATAAGAAACTTGTTCGTTTACTCGATCTATAGCAAGCGTGTATTGAATGAGATCGTTTGTTCCTATGCTGAAAAAGTTGACTTCTTTTGCCAGCAAATCCGCAATGGTTGCTGCAGAAGGAATCTCAATCATGATCCCTATTTTTATATGTGGATTAAAAGGCATCCCCTCTTTTTTTAGTTCATTCTTTAACTCTTCTAAAATCTCTTTTATTTGAATAATCTCCTGCACTCCTGAAATCATGGG
>WTBG01000127.1 GCA_013139225.1 Deltaproteobacteria bacterium | reverse complement strand
TCACCACCTATATCAAGAGTTCTAATGGTTGCTGTATGGGGAGCAATCGTTTCGATTACCTTTTTATAAATGTTAAAGTGTTCCTCCTCAGATGGTAGTCCCTTCCGATTAAGATAGAGAAATTCGGTACGGTAGAGGCCAATACCTTCTGCTCCATATTCTAGCACAGAGGAGAGTTCTTCAACCAGCTCAATGTTTGCTTGTAGCTTGATTTGGTAACCATCCGGAGTTTCTGCTGGAAGATCCTTATGTTTAAAGAGCTCTTTCTCAAGCTGTTCATATTTTTGCTTCTTTTCAGAATATTTTCTTAGGGTTTCAGATGACGGACTTATAATCACCACTCCGATGGTCCCATCTACAATAATGGTATCACCATTGTAGACCTCTTCGGTAACCTTTTCTAACCCCACCACTGAGGGAATCTCCAAGGCCCGGGCCATGATGGCAGTATGAGAAGTCTTACCCCCTGTATTAGTTACAAAGCCCATCACCACATCCACATCCAAGTTAGCGGTGTCAGCAGGAGAGAGATCATTAGCTACAATGATGGATTCTTCTTTTATATTTGAAAGGTCTTGCCTCTTTCTTCCCAGGATGTTTCTTGTTATTCGTTCACCAATGTAATCGATATCTGACTTCCTCTCTTTTAAGTATTCATCACCTACATCATCAAAGCTCTTACTTAACTCACGCATGGTGTCTCTGACCGCTGAGGCAGCATCAATCCTTTTCTCCTTGATGGTGCTAATAATGCTTTCGGTGAGCAGTTTGTCTTCCAATATGAGTATTTGGGCATCGATAATGTAACGTGCTTCTTTATGCTTTTTACGTTCTACCTCTTTTTTTATAATAAGCAGCTGTTGCTTTGATTCATTAAGAGATAGCTTGAATCGATTAATCTCCTGGTTGATTTCATCTTCGGTGTTAAGCAGAATGGTAGACACCTCTATCCCGCCAGGATCGAAAAGGAAGGCCTTTCCAATAATAATACCAGGAGAGACCCCTATCCCCTTAAGTAAAAGATCGCTTTTTCTTGATTCCACGATTTATTTTTCCTCAAAATTGCCAGTTATCAATCTTTCCAATTCTTCTAATGCTTGGTCAGCGTCCTGACCACAGGCTTTGATAGTAATTGTAGAGTTTTTGGTTGCATTTAATGTGGTTATTGCAATGATGCTTTTACCATCAACCTGTACACCATCTTTCTCCACAGTTATATCGGAGTTATATTTGTTTGCAGTTTTTACCAGCAATCCTGCTGGCCTTAGATGAAGACCAAGTTTGTTCCTAATGACAAATTCTTTGGTTTTTTCCTGTTCTTCTATCATATTTAACACTACCTGTCAACGTGAGTGGTCTCTGGAATTCCCTTAGATATCAGGAAACTCCAGAAGTGATCTTCAAGAAGGGGAAGGGGTTCCAGAAACCAGAATGGTAATTTCCCCTTTGATGGTTTTATCTTCCAAAAGCTCTATAACTTCAGATATTTTCCCCCGAATCACTTCCTCGAAAATCTTGGTTAGTTCTCTGGCAATAACAATTTTTCTGTCTCCAAGTACCTCTAAAATATCTTTTAAGCTTGAAAGCAGTCTTCGCGGTGATTCGTAAAAGATCAAAGTTTTTGGTTGGTCTTTTAAAGAAAGAAAGAGGTTCCGTCTTTTACCAGATTTGCGGGGTATAAATCCTTCAAAGATGAAGCTGTCAGTAGGAAGACCTGAGGCACTTAAAGCGGTAATTAAAGCTGTTGCACCAGGAATTGGGATAATTTTAATATTGTTTTCTATGGCAAGCTTAGTGAGTTTATAACCAGGGTCAGATATGGAAGGTGTGCCCGCTTCAGAAACAATTGCAATATCTTTCCCCTTTTTTAATTGTGAAATGAGAGACTGGGCCTTTCTAAAACCACTATATTCAAAATAACTGGTGAGGGGTGTTTTAATTTGATAGTGGTTGAGTAATTTCTTCGTTCTTCTGGTATCTTCAGCGGCTATGAGGGCAATCTCTTTAAGTGTGTTCAGTGCTCTTAACGTTATGTCTTCCAAATTCCCTATGGGAGTGGATACAAGATAAAGTGTGCCAGATGTAGTTTCTGAGCCATTTTGTTTCATTGAACGAAATATAGTACCTTGGCAGACGAGATACTGGATTAAACGAGTGCGGAATTCGGATTGCGGCCCGCCCTGGTGCCGATTTAAGAATTAGATTACAGCATTGCTTGCAGGCTAAAACCAGGCAAATAGCACATTGCAATGTAAACGGTCTGGGCCAGGGAATGTGGAATTAAAATCCAAAATCCTATAACCTACCCTAGGATCACTGAGCATTTGATAACAAAGGGAATACCCAAACAGAAAGCTACCACCTTTTATCCGATTTATCAAATGGATTTTACCTCGTTAGAAAAGAGTCCTGCCATTAATATCAAGTTTTAACCCCCGTGCAGATTTTCTAATGGTGTTCATGTTCCTTCCAATTGATTGCTATGTGAAATAGCAGTTGTAAGGGATAGTATTTTTTGATATATGGGGATAAACAAAAAGATACTAGATGCTAGATAGAAACAAACGACTTTTTTGATGGGGACAATCGTGTGAGTTGGGAAGGGATTTTACTGATTATGGGTGGATATCTTGTGGGGTCTATTCCTACAGGAGTGGTTTTATCTAAACTCTTTGGCGCAAAGGATGTTCGCCAGGAGGGAAGTGGAAATATTGGAGCAACCAATGTATATCGGGTATCAGGAGCAAAGCTGGGTATCCTTACCTTATTGGGAGATGTAGCGAAGGGAACTATTCCTGTTGCCCTAATCTGCTCTCTAATGGATAGTGAGATGTGGATTGCAGCAGTGGCTCTCTCCACTTTTCTTGGCCACCTCTTTCCCCTCTTCCTTAAGCTCCGCGGAGGGAAAGGAGTTGCTACCGCTTTAGGGATTTTTTTAGTAATTACACCGCTTGTGCTACCATGTGTGATCGTTGTTTTTGTTCTGGTAGTTATGAAATGGAAATACGTTTCTCTAGGATCTTTAACCGCATCAGCATTACTCCCCATATTCATTTGTGTGACAGGTTATCCTATTATTTATGTAGATCTAGGCCTGATTATAGGATGCTTGATCTTTTACCGCCATTGGGGAAATATTAAGAGGTTGCGGGAAGGAGTGGAAAAAAAGATATCAAAGGCTAAGGAATTTTAAAGAGTAGCTTTATATGGGAACTACATTTCTTGTGTGATAAGGTTTCAGAAATGAATTGTTTCGAGTTACGGGTTGCGTGTTAAGAAATAAAAATGTTGTTAAACCCGTAACACGAAACCCGCAACACTTTGTTTTTGAGAAAATAGTTTTTTGCGAATATAAAATAGTTTGTACCTGTGCTCGGATTTAAGATGACTTTACAATTTTTTCAGTCGACGCAAAAGCTTTCTCTTGGATTTAGGCAGTTTTTTTGCAGGTCCCTTCTTCTTAGTAGAAAGGTGGGTTAAAGGTTCCTCCTCATCATTTTCTTCTATCCCTTTCATACTGCTAAAAAATGAGAATTCCATTTTTTCATCAAACGAG
>WTBG01000265.1 GCA_013139225.1 Deltaproteobacteria bacterium | reverse complement strand
GTCATATCGGGATGAACAATGGCAAACTCCTGAGCAAGATGCCCCCCCAATGAAGCACCAATGATGTGGGCTTTCTCTATTTGCAAAACCTTTAACAGTTCATAGAGATCATCCGCCATCTGTCTGCAGGTATAAGGACCTTGCGGGGTATCGGACTTTCCGGTCCCTCGAGAATCATAGGCAATTACCTGAAAATGTTTGGAGAGCTCCTTTCTTTGGGAGTTCATACCATTATGGTCTCTATCTAATCCCTGAACCAGAACTACCGAATCTCCCTGACCATCAATCTCATAGTAGATATTTAAACCGCTTTCAATTTTAACGGTAGGCATCGTTAAAACCCATCCTTTTAAGTCAGTAATCAAAAGTATTGATAAAAGCTTTTTGATTAGGCAAGTATAGGGCAGAGAGTTTTGTGTGTCAAGCAGGCAAATTGACTGAATATGGGCGCGGGATCAATCCTTAATTCCGGGTTAAAATTCATTGACAAACTCTGTTTTTTGAGTAAAATCGCTAAAGTAAATTTATAATAGGAAAATAAGGGGGATTCTTGTGTCAAAAAGGTTAACGGTTCTTCCAGAGAGATGTTCTGGCTGTAGGCTTTGTGAAGTGGTCTGTTCCATCAATCGTTTTGGAGTTAATAATCCCAAAAAGAGCAGCATCCGGGTGATAGTTATTTATCCCCATCCTGTTATCAGGATGCCCATTGTCTGCAGGCAGTGTAAAGAACCAAAATGCCAGGAAAATTGTCCCACAGATGCCATTGTAATAAAAGATGGATATTGTGACATTGATGAGGAAAAGTGTATTTCCTGCCAACAGTGCGTAATGTCTTGCCCTTTTGGTGCCATCTTTCTCCATGGAGATATGAGCGCGCCTTTTAAGTGTAATCTATGTGATGGTGATCCCCAGTGTGTAAAAAGCTGCCCCAAAAATGCCCTCCTTTTTATCCCAGAGCATACCCTGGGGCAGGCTCATCGTATGGCAAGCGTTCTTAAATATACGAAAATGAAAGAAGTGGAGTATGTAGAAAAAGGGGAGAGGAAGATATTACGATATGCCGATATTGAAAGTGGAAAGGAAGAAAAATGAAAATTAAAGGGGGATACTTCAAAAAACTGCTCTTTGTAGATTTAGATAAGGGTGATGCCCGTGTTGTAAATCTGAGTGATGAGTTTTGTCTAAAGTACATTGGAGGCAGAGGATTTGGTATTAAACTAATCTGGGACAACCAAAAGAACTATAAGAGCCCCTTGGATCCTCAAAACCTGGTGGTTGTAGCACCAGGGCCCCTCTCTGGGTTATACTTGCCGTCTTCGGGCAAAACATCTTTTGTTACCATGTCTCCTGCAACTGGTATTTATGGAGACAGTAACATGGGAGGTTCGTTTGGAGTGGAACTCCGTCAAGCCGGGTACGATGCTCTGGCAATTAAGGGAAAAGCAAAGAAACTCTCTTACCTTTGGATTGATGATGATGAAGTTGAAATTGTTGAAAATGAGGGTTTGAAGGGGAAAGGGTGTCTGGAATTAGAAGGGATTATTAAGAATGATTTGAAAGATGATCATCTGCGCATTGCCTCTATTGGTGTTGCGGGTGAAAATCTTGTTCGCTTTGCCTGTATTAGCGCTGATTGGGGACGTAATGCGGGAAGAACAGGGTTGGGAGCAGTACTTGGTTCCAAAAACATTAAAGCAATCGTGATAAGGGGGTCTAAAGACCTTCCTGTCTTTGATCTTAAGAAATTAAAAGAGATATCGGATGCTTCTTTTGAAAAACTTAAAAACCACAAGTATTTTACATTCTGGCAACAGCAGGGTCTGATGTCCGTTATAGACTATGTCAATGAAGCAGGGGTGATGCCTACTTATAATTTCAGAGATGGACAATTCAGTGGTGCGGAGAAGATTAACGGGTATGAAATGGAAGCAAAGTACAAAATTGGTGACACCGCCTGCTTTGCCTGTCCCATGGCTTGTGGCAATATCTGCCTGGTAAAGGAAGGAAAATACAGTGGAACCGTAATAGAAGGTCCTGAATATGAAACAGCTTGCATGTTTGGTCCCAATCTGGGTATGAACAACTTTGCTTGTATTTTGAAAGCCAATGCGCTTTGCGATGACTTAGGCATTGATACTATATCCACAGGAAATTTGATTGGTGTTCTTATCGAAGCCCAAGAGTTGGGACTCGTCTCTGAAGAAGAATTGGGTGGCATGAGGTTGAAGTGGGGTGATGAAGAAAACATCATTCAGTTAATCCACGATATTGCCCACAGAAAAGGGATAGGAAATATTCTCGCTGATGGCAGTCTGGAGTTGCTGAAAAAGTTTCCACAACTAAGCCCCATCCTCTCACAGGTCAAAGGGCTGGAACAGTCGGCTTATGATGGACGGGCGGCTGTCTCCATGGCTTTAGGGTTTGCTACATCGGATATTGGGGCGCACCATGCTCGAGCCTGGCCATTGGCGAAGGAGCTTGAAATGGGAAAAGACTGGGGGTTAGAGCAGAAAGCCGAGCTGGTAATATATCATCAGACTGTGCGACCTCTTTTTGATATGTTGGGGGTATGTCGCTTGCCCTGGATTGAATTGGGTTTTGATGAAAACACCTATGCCGAGTTTTACTCAGCTGTCACTGGGGTTACTATAAGTATGGATGAATTACTTAAAAAATCTAATGATCTCTATGATGTAACTCGTGCGATCAATATTAAGATGGGTATTAGCAGGAAAGATGATTATCCTCCAGAAAGATGTTTCTCCACTCCTATTCCCTCCGGTCCTCAGGCTGGGAAAGTTATCGACAGGGAAGAGTATGAAAAGCTCTTAACTATCTATTATCAGAAGAGAGGGTGGGATGAGAACGGCCAACCTGATATGAAAGGTATTGACAAGAAGTTTAGTGACAAAACATTAATTTAAAAAGGATGTGAGAAATGAAAAGGTGCTTCTTTATTATTTTTGTGATCTTGACCCTTTTCCCGTATGTTGCGCAGGCTAAAGGATGGTATGTGATAGATAATTTTAAAATCATGGTAAGAAGGCAGCCTGGAGAGATGTATAAAATAGTAGAACAACTACCCTCTGATGAGAAGGTAAGGATTATGAAAACGGAGGAGGACTGGGCAAAAATCTCCTTTAGAAATGGTAAAACGGGTTGGGTATTAAAAAGGTTCTTAACGGAAGAGATACCAAAGCCAATCCAAATGGAACAACTTGAAAAAAAAATAAAAGACCTGGAAGAGGCAATAGAAGCTTTAAAAAAGGAGAAAATATCTATTAAGCAGAAATATGCTGAAATGGGAGAAACGATAGCTTCTCAGTCAGTGAAAGTAAAAGATGTCTCGCTGGAAAATCAAAGGTTAAAAGAGGAACCTTATAGAATTATACTCCTACTGTCGGGAGGTGGTATTTTCTTAATCGGCTGCATTGTAACATTGATTATTCAAGGACTTGGTCGAGGAAGAAGGA
>WTBG01000334.1 GCA_013139225.1 Deltaproteobacteria bacterium | reverse complement strand
GGACATTGTACTGGTTGCGTTAAACACAGGGTTGAGGAAAGGTGAGATATTCAGTCTGCGGAAGCAGGACATAGACTTCGACAGGACAATGCTACATATCAGCGACTCTAAGAACAATGAGTCTAGGGATGTTCCCATCAATGACACATTACACGTAACACTAAAATCTCTCGTTGACGCAGCAGGAGACCCCCAGGGCTATATCTTCGTCAATCCACAAACTAAAAAACCTTATGACGATGTCAAGAAGTCCTTCAAGACAGCTTTAAAAAAGGCAGGCATTGAGGACTTCACCTTCCACGATCTAAGACACACCTTTGCCTCTCACTTGGTAATGACTGGAACAGACTTGATGACAGTGAGGGAACTGCTCGGTCATAAGGATATTACGATGACTATGAGATATACCCACCTATCGCCTGATCATAAGAGACTCGCAGTACAAACACTTGAGTCAGCGTACAAAGCAGAGAAGAAGATTATCGAACTTCCAGTAGCTGAAAAGTAGCTTTCAGGAGAATTCTTATACACCTATGTATACACCAAAGATAAAAAGGGGTTGACCATCACTGGCTAACCCCTTGATTTCCTTGGTGGGCCGTATAGGAGTCGAACCTATGACCTACTGATTAAGAGTCAGTTGCTCTGCCAATTGAGCTAACGGCCCCCATTATAAGCATCTCTGAAATTCTACAACTTGTTAAAATTTGCAGTCTTCTTTTAAACAATCGATTTTTGTCAATCACATGGAGTGATGGAGTATTGGATTACTGGAGTGTAGAAATAGCATAGTGTGAAGTTTGTTGCAAGATTTTTTTATTCAGCGCATTTTACTCACCGCGGAGATCACAGAGCATGCGGAGAAGAAAATAAAAAACTAATTGACAATCTCTGCGGCCTCAGCGTGCTCTGCGGTAAAACATAATTATACTTCTGGTAGATAGTCGGGCAATAGTTTCAATAATTTTTGCAATGCTTTAGCACGGTGGCTGATTTTGTTCTTCTCCTCAGGTTTGATTTCTGAGAAGGTCTTATCATATTCAGGCACTAGAAATAGAGGGTCATATCCAAATCCGTAGTGTCCCCTTAATTCGTCGATGATAATTCCTTTACACTCCCCTTCAACAAAAGCTGTTTCCCCTTCAGGTTTTGCCATGACCAGCACACATTTAAAACAAGCTCCTCTTTTATCAAAAGGCACATCTTGAAGCTCCTTTAGCAACCTGGCATTGTTTTCTTCGTCATTGGCATCCTCTCCCGCAAAACGAGAAGAATAGACGCCCGGTTTCCCTCCTAAATATTCCACTTCAAGACCAGAGTCGTCCGCAATGGTAAATTTGCCCGTGTGATGTACCACGGTGGTAGCTTTTTTAAGGGCATTCTCATAAAAGCTCTTACCATCTTCTACAATAGGTGGAATACGAGGAAAATCTTTAAGCGACAAGATGGTAACTGCACAACCTTTTAAAAGCGCCTTAAATTCTTTCAACTTATTTTGATTTGAAGTAGCGATTACAATGTCCATGCTGGATTCTAAATACTGGATGCTTGATACTGGATACTAGACAATAAGTGAAAAGCACAAAATCCGAAGAAATTTTTAACGCGAGATTGCCGAGCTCCCTGGCCGAGCTCGGGCAAGGCGGGCAGACAGCCAGGCAATGACTGCAAGATTACTGCGTGATGGATCCTCCCAAGAAATAACAAGAGAAGGTAGGCTAACCTGTCCACTTCAATACGTAGGTAGTCAGGAGGGACTTAATGGCAGTAAAGTCTTGAAGCCTTTCCTTCTCTTTTTTGTTCTTCTCAGCTACTTAAAAAAACCTAATGACAAAAGAATCTACGTTTTAAATTTAAAATGAGATTCTTATAAGGTATAAAATTACATTTTGACTTTTAGATGTATAATCTGGATAACTAGAAAAAACTAAAACAAGATTAGTTTTCAAAAACAGGCGTAGAATTACCATAAGATAATTATCGTTGTCAAGGCTTTTCTCCTGTGGTATGTAAGTTATATCAATTGTTTGCATAGAACCATCATCTATTTTTATATTTTACAACAGAGTATCTTTCTATATTTATTGTATTATGCTACCGTTTATGCACAACAACACACATAACATCGTATATAATTAATAAGGAGCTTTGTTATGAAAACAAAATTATTAATAATCGCATCTTTTTTACTTGTTATTACCATAAGCCTAAAAACTCTTGCTCAGGGCGATCCCTTTAAAAATGCTCGAGAAAAAATGGTAAAGCATGACTTGAAAGGAAGAGATATAAATGACAAAAAGGTTTTATCCGCAATGGGTAAAGTTAAAAGACACCTCTTTGTTGAAAAGAGTCTTTGGAATGTTGCTTACAATGACTACCCCTTATCGATAGATGAAGGTCAAACTATATCTCAACCTTATATTGTGGCATTAATGACCCAATGTTTAAATCTAAAGCCAACGGATAAAGTTTTAGAGATTGGAACTGGCTCAGGTTATCAGGCCGCAGTCCTGGCAGAATTGGTTGACCAGGTATATTCTATTGAAATGAGAGAAGAGCTGGCAAAGGAAGCATCTCTCAGGTTAAAGGAGCTTGGTTATCAGAATGTAAAGGTCAAGCAGGGGGATGGATATTTCGGCTGGCCCAGTTATGCACCTTTTGATGCTATTATTGTAACTTGTGCTACTAATCAAATCCCTACTCCTCTTACTAAACAACTAAAAGAAGGTGGTAGACTTATCATCCCTCTGGGCAACACCTTGTTCCATCAAACCCTGACCCTTATAACCAAGGTAAAAGGAGAATTGAAAGTCAAACAGATATCAGGTGTCAGGTTTGTTCCAATGATTGGGGAAACAGAGAAAAAATAGAAACAAATACAACCAGATCATGAAGAAACACTGAGAAAAAAAATACTCAAAAAATGTTTTTTCAGAAATACATTCTAAAAACAAAAGATATGGCTTTGTATGGTTAACAAAAAGAATAAAATATCCTCTCTATTATGTCTTACTGCAACTGTTTGTTTTTTCTCTTTAAAACCACTTTCTAATGTTGAGAGTAAAGAGTGGGGGCCCTGGGATAAAGACAGTGTCTATGAAATAGAGATTAAAGAACAACAATCCAATCAGCAAAAGTCAAACCTTGTTTCTAAGGCAGTCACCTTCCCTATTAAATTACTTATAACCTTCTTTCAAAAGGTAATTTCACCAGTTGATGGAGCTACCTGTTATTTCTATCCCACCTGCTCAGCTTATGCTAAACAGGCTTTGAAAAAGCATGGGCTTTTTTTGGGACTTGTTATGGCAAGTGAGAGAGTTATACGTGACCACAGTCCTGAAGGGTATGATCTCATCTATAAGTTTGACAGGTATTATGTCTATGACCCTGTTGAAAACAACGATTTCTGGTTTGATAAGTAATGCGAAAAACAAACTACAGAGAACGCAGCGCAGCAAAGCCGCAACCAAAACAATTATAACCACGAAGAACACGAATAATGAAACTAAACTTACTGTTTTCGTAAAAATATAAATTGCCTCTTACCTGTCATTCCTGCGGAAGCAGAAATCCAGTGATTTCAGTTTATTATGGACTCCCGCTTTCGCGGGAGTGACTAGATTTCTACTTTTTACGAAGACATAAAACTCTGTTAAAAAACACGATGTTGCAGGTTTGCAGTACAGGGTAATTAAAAAAACAGTGTATAAAAGATTTAATCAAGGGAAGCACAGAAGGGAAATATGAGAAGGTTGCCATACTTTTTGATATTAAAGAAATTCTCCAAGCTCTCCGTAGTCAAAATATTTTTCCTAGTGTCCTTTAGCATGGTAACTCACGGATGGACATTTGAAACCAGTGAACACACAAATGCTGCATCAATCATGGCATTTGCAGATAACCTTTCCCATCATGGCTACCACTATAGAGCAGTTATGGAGTATGAAAGACTCATATATTTCTATCCAAAACATCCTGATATCCCAAAGACACGATTTAAAATTGCCTGCTCTATGAAATCAAGTGCAAATTATACTCCTGCCCTCCAGCTTTTTACTTCACTGGCAAAAGAATACGAAGGCATTTCCCCTGGAATAGAGGCTTCTTTTCAAAAAGCTGAGATTTTTTACCTGACACACGATTACCAATCTGCTCTTAAACAATATGAAAAGTTTATATCCCTCTATCCAAAACACCAACTGGCAGAGGAAGCTAGAAACATCATCATTGAAATTGAAAAACAATCACAATAGATAGTTGCCTACTATCAATTCTCTTTTTCTAATGAAAATAAGAAATCTTATTTACTTCATTCTTGTCATACTAGCATCACTAAGTTTTATTGTAACTTCCTTTGCCTTCTCACAAGAGGGAGAAGAAAAATCCCTCATAGGATTTGCCAATCATTTGTTTGAGAGAGGTCATTACTATCAGGCCGTTACTGAATATGAGCGTTTTATCTACTTTAATCCCAACCACCCATCTGTTCCTAATGCACTACTTAAGATTGCCTTCTGCTATAAACTGGGCGAGCAATATGATAAAGCCATTGAACTCTTTCGTAATCTTGTGGATGAATACCACAATCAAGAAGTGGGGGGGAAAGCCGCCTATCAGGTTGGAGAATGTTACTTGGAAAGTGGTGATTATGAACTAGCTTTAATTGAGTTCGAAAACTTTATAGAAGATAATCCCAATCATCTTCTGACTGAAAAGGCTAAATGGGAGATGGCCTGGACATATATTTATCTGGAAGAATACTCTTCTGCTGAAAAGCGGCTCTTCCTCATTAAAAAAGATAGTCTTTATCAAAAACCCTCTCAAGAATTGGCAGGTGCCTTAAAACAGCTACCACATCTTCCTCGCAAATCGCCTCTCATGGCAGGTGTCTTAGCCGCGGTTATCCCAGGAGCTGGTCATTTTTATATGGGGAAAAAGAAACAGGCT
>WTBG01000052.1 GCA_013139225.1 Deltaproteobacteria bacterium | reverse complement strand
GTTTGTTTACTCGGACACCACGGTTTCCAGGGGATGCAGTAAAGGTACGAAAGGACATGGTGAAGAAATTTACGAGACAGTTTGGCTACTCACTGATCAATTGGAAAAGAGTTTTAATAATAACATTATTTGCAGCATTTATCATTTTTTCTTTCTTGTTTGTGGTGAATAAATATCCAGCGATTATTCCTAATTGTTTTAAATGCTTTGGCAAATAGATCAGGTTTTATAAATACAAAAGAATTAGAAGTGTCTATTTTAATTGTGCTTTTCTTTAGACAAAAAAGCATAAGTTAAGGGATTAAAGAAACGCTTTTAAACGTTCATGGCCGATGATGCCTTCTCTTACTATTTTTGGGGGAGTAGAGGTAAGATCAACAATGGTCGATGGTAATAACCCTTCGGTTTGACCCCCATCAACGATTAGATCAACTGTGTTTCCGAGGTTTTCTTCCACTTCTTTGGCATATGAGCAGCTTTTTTGTCCGGAAAGATTGGCGCTTGTAGCAGTGATAGGACACCCGGCACCTGCAACCAGCATCCTGGCAATGGGATGAGAGGAATTCCTGACAGCCACGGTTCCCGTATGTGCTGTTAACAGTGGAGGAATATAGTTAGATGCCCTCAAAATGAGGGTCAATCCTCCTGGCCAAAATTCTCGAATCAAGGAGGTGGCTACTGCAGGAATTTCAGAAACAACCTCTTTCAACATGCTTTCACCTTCAACAATGATGGGAAGGGGATTATTGTAATCTCTTCCCTTGATCGTAAATACTTTTTTGATTGCTTCTTCATTGCAAGCCGAAACTCCCAGGGCATAGAAGGTCTCTGTGGGAAAAGCAATAGTCTTTCCTGTTGTAATGAATTTAACAATTGTTTTTAATGTGTTGTCGTCAGGATTGAGAGACTCCAGCTTTACTGTGGGAGACATTACCAATAGCCTAGCTATCTATTATAAGCCAAAAGTCTAACAAATGAGACATGTTTTAATCAACTATACATTTTGCAAAGAGATACTGGATTAAACGAATGCGGATTTCTGATTTTGGCCCGCCCTGGTGCGGATTTAACAATTGCGTTGCAGCATTGCTTGCAGACTAAAACCAGAGGAATAGCACATTACAATGTGAACGGTCTGGGCCAGGGATTGCGGAATTAGAATCCGAAAACTCGAATCTGAAATATTCAAAAGTAAACAAACTGATTTTATTTTATCCAGCATCTAGTATCACGAAGCCTCGTCGGTTTGAGGCGAAGCTTCTTAATCTTTATGTAAATTTTTGTTTATCCGACGGGCTTTTTTGGAGGTTTCAGCGGCAAGACGATTTTTATATCGATTAAGCTTCTTTTTAAGTTCAGGATATTTTAAGGATAGTATTTGAATTGCTAATATCGCTCCATTTTTAGCACCTGTTTTACCGATGGCCATAGTGGCAACAGGAACTCCACTTGGCATCTGAACCGTTGAAAGAAGAGAATCAAGACCGTTAAGGGAAGAGGAGTTAATAGGAACACCTATAACTGGCAAGGAAGTCTTTGAAGCAATAACACCTGCAAGGTGAGCTGCTCCGCCGGCCCCAGCAATAATTACCTTGAACCCCTTTTTAGCGGCATTTTTGGCATACGTTGTTGTAAGCTCAGGAGATCGATGAGCCGAAGATATGGTAATGTCATATTGTACCTTGAAATCATCCAGTATTTTAGCTGCTTCCTGCATTATGGGCAGGTCAGAGTCACTACCCATCACAATACCTATAAGTGATCCTCTCATTCATTCCTCCCTGGCGATAATTTTTGTTCTGCTTCTTTTAGATGTTTTTTTGCCTCGGTGTAATCCGGATTAATCGCTAATGCTGTTTTGAAATATTCTTTAGCTTTCTTAAACCATCCTCCCTTGAGGCAGCTCTTACCTGCTATGAAATAGGCGCTTTCGGATTGGTCTGGATAGAGAGAAGAGATAATCTCTTTTAAGCTGTTTCTACCAAGAGCTTTTTCTATAAGCTTTTTATTTTCCAGAAGGAATCTTACCAGCAGTCCGTTATGAGCATGCTTGGTTAAAAGTTCCTTAAGTCTTCCAACAGCTTTTAAGAAAAGATTTTTCATGCTTTCCATTTCAGCATCTAAATTTCTGGTGGCTTTATCAATAACCGCAAAATATTCTTCTAAAACTTCCTCTATTTCCTCTGCACCTTTGGATGTGTCAATTTTGTCATGACTGGGTAGATATACCTCCAGTTGGTATACATCTTCTTTGAGTTTCATGCCTTCATGGAAGATGGAACCAAGTGTCCAATCAAAGAGGTATTCACTCAAGTTGATCTTGGATTCAGATTTTCTGAAAATATTATGGCAATTATCTTTTAGATTCCACAAGGGTCCTTTTTTAATCTCACTCCCAACCCAGAAATCCATTCGTTCGAAAACAATAGTATCATTGTTTTTATAGTATTGATAGAGGTCATCAAAGAAAATCTTTGATTCTAAAAAGCTATGAACCAGATCTCTAAAAAACAGGTCTTTCCTCTCTTCAAACCATTGATTTGCCACTGATAATCCTATTGTAAAATATTGGTTGCGTAAAATGGTTGCGGTTGCGCAACTCGTATTAGAATTTAGAGAGTGATTGTGGATAATGTTAGTAACAACACAGCTAGGTGATTAAAAAGAAAATAATCCCATTGGTAACAAACACTTATAGAAAGACTAGAAGCACAAGCGAATAACCGAAAACCTTTTGCCTATCTCCTCAGTGCTTTCTTTCCAATATCCTTTCTATAATAAGCTCCTTCCCATTGAATTTGGGAAGTTGCCTGGTAAGCCAGATTGATAGCTTCCTTAATATCGTTGCCCAAAGCAGTAACTCCTAAGACTCGACCTCCGCTGGTAACGACGTGATTGTTTTTGAAAGCGGTTCCCGCATGAAACACTTGTGCATTTTGCATGTTTTGAACTTTATCCAGCCCTTCTATTCCTTTCCCTTTCTGGTAGCTCCCAGGATATCCATTTGATGCCATAACTACGCAGACTGCTGGCCTTTCATCCCACTGAATAGACTCTTGATCTAAACGTTCATCAACGATTGCTTCGAGGATGGGAATGAGGTCTGTTTTCATTCTTATTAAGATGGGTTGTGTTTCCGGATCACCGAAGCGAGCATTAAATTCTAAAACGTTAATTTCCCCATTGTTAATCATTAAGCCGGCATAGAGAATTCCTTTATATTTCCTGCCTTCATTAGCCATGGCCTTCACTGTAGGGAACATAATCTCATCCATTATCTTCTGCTGTAGATTTTCTGTAATAACTGGTGCCGGAGAATAAGCCCCCATTCCTCCTGTATTGGGACCTTGATCGTCATCATATATGGGTTTGTGGTCCTGGGAAGTAGGCATGGGGATAATGGTGTTTCCATCAGTAAACACTATGAAAGAAGCCTCTTCTCCCGTTAAAAAATCTTCGATGATGATACGATCTCCCGCAGTACCAAAGCGCTTTTGGGTAAGGATGGTATCAATGGCTTCCTCTGCTTTATCCATACTTTGAGCTGGGATAACTCCTTTACCGGCTGCCAATCCGTCAGCTTTGATTACAACAGGAGTACCCTTTGCTTCCAAGTAGCTCATAGCTTCCTTTGGTGAAATAAAAGTGGCATAGTCTGCTGTAGGGATTTTATATTTTCTCATCAGGTCTTTCGAAAATATTTTGCTTCCTTCAATAACAGAAGCCGATTTGTCAGGACCGAAAATTCTAAGTCCCTTGCTTTCAAATTCGTCAACAATACCCAGAGTGAGTGGAAGCTCAGGTCCTACTACCGTGAGATCGATATTATTTTGATGCGCAAAGGAAACAAGCTGTTTTATATCATCTGCTTTAATTGAAATGCATTCAGCATACTCAGAAATACCTGCGTTACCTGGAGCACAGTAGATTTTTTTTACCTTTGGACTTTGGGCAATCTTCCATACCAGGGTATGTTCCCTTCCGCCGCCTCCAATTACCAGAACCTTCATA
>WTBG01000236.1 GCA_013139225.1 Deltaproteobacteria bacterium | reverse complement strand
GGCAGGTTGAATATCCAATAGAGAGAAAGATGAGCTTGTTTTCTTCTCGAGCTTTTTTAAAAGCCTCTTCTCCCCATGGGTACCAATCAACAGGATTTTCTGCGTGTTGAAGTAAATAGGGGCTTTTCTCTAATTGCAGCCGATTAGAATGCTTATGGGTTTCTTTGTTATTAAGTGCCATATTTTTCTCCTTGGCTCTTGCATGATGCGTCCCAAGCATCGTTAGTCCAATGCATAAGGATGCAAGACTTAATTTTAGCTTATTGCTCTGATGCATGGATTACTCTTAACGTTATAATGTATTGGGGGTCAGAGAAGGGAATGAAGATTGCCTTCTTATATAAAAGTAACATAGGGAAATTGATAAGGCAAGGCAGGAATGGTAGCGGTTATATGGTGAGCAAGGTGATAGATGAAAGGTTCTGTTTATTTGATTACATCATAGCTTGTCAATTCCACTTCGCGTTTTGGGGAACCAGGAGGGCCACTTGGCCCTTCATAACGTACCAGGTAGTGGGGAGGAACGACACTATACCACATATTTGTCTTCGGAAAGAATGTTCCCCAAAAACCATCCATGCTGAGTTCAAGTTTATAACACTCAACGGTTCTCTGGTTAGCTTTTACTTTCTCTATTTTTTTGTACTTTGCATTAAAGGCAAACTTCCCACTTTTTTTGTCACCGTAACGACCAATTTTTAGTTTCTTTAGTATATTGAATGGGAATCCTCTGAAAACATACATTAGAACAGAAAAATCAGCTAGTTTTACCTCATCTTGCTTGAATTGGACTTCCTCATCAAGCACAGTTAGTTGTGAATCCAGGGTAGCCCCCTGGTATTTTCTCACCGTGTGAACAGATAGTAGTGCCATTGTTTCTTTTATCAGTACGACTGTTCTATCCAGTGACTCTGAGCGGGAAGTGATTTTGTATATTTCCCTGTCCCCATCTCTTTTTATAACGACATCTTCAACAATTGTTGTTAACGTGTCACCTGTACGGGAAGTGTAGGTTATTGTCTCACCATGGGGAATATTCGGGTCAATCAAGGGGGTTTCGGCGAAAGTGAGAAAAGGAGCGCTTGTGGTGGATAAAGATACAATAAACGATATGAGAACTATCTTAGATCTCATGGCTTCAATCCTGTTATTATTAGAATGAATAATACCTGTGATGGTGTGATGCTTCGTGTTTTTGGAACCAAAATAGATTGCTTTTCTGTTTTATTGTAACAGTTGCAATACCAGGAATAATGAATTATCAAATAACCCTGATAAGCATCTACGGCAACTGTGATATTATCCATGAGTTTGCTTAATCCTGGTACAGATACGATAGCATACTCGTGAGCAATTATCAAACTGTGCGCGAGGAATCCCACTTATTTAGCAATAATGACTCCAGCTTTGCTAAAGAATGGTGTGCATCCCACATCCGAACAGGGAATGACTAAAACATTATCATTCCACTGCTTATGAAAATCAGGGATAACAGGTCGCAGAAATCGAAGTGAGATTTTTGTGTTGATTTTTCATCGGGTTGCTTGTAGTTTATGATTAATAGCACAACTTCGAGTTTTGTGGTTTGTGTGATGAAAGATGAACATGCTGCTACATTAACATCTATAAAGTATGATAGTAATAATTTGTTTTTTAATATTGCAAATGTAACTACTCTCAGGAAACAGGGTGTTTAACCCATAATTTGCAGTAGCCATCTGCTGCGGCTTGAAAATCCTTGCTGCAACGCTTGTTTCACGATTTTGTTCCTCAACATATTTATGAATATGCCATCGTTACAAAATCGCTCCAACTGCGCGTTTCGCTACGGTTTTCTGTGCCTCGCTACGATACCTACTGCAAAATCTGGGTTTAATAAGAATAGCGGTTAGAGGAAGTTTTGATGAAAATTAACGTAGCGAAAGCGGCGGGGTTTTGTTTTGGAGTGAAGAGGGCGCTGAAAATTGCCTTAGATACTGCACATTCGGGTGCGAAGGTAGAGATGCTTGGAGATATTGTGCATAACGAAGATGTGGTGAAGGAGATAAGTGATGCGGGGGTAAGAAAAATAAACAGGCTCGGGAGAGGAACTAACAAAACACTTCTAATACGTGCCCATGGCTCTTCAATAGAAATCTATGAGAGAGCAGCCAAACTTGGCTACACCATAGTTGACGCAACCTGCCCTATGGTTAAGGAAATACACAAAATTGTGAAAGCATTAAAGCGGGAAGGATGTGATGTTATCATAATAGGAGACAGGATACACGATGAAGTCCGTGGAATAATGGGGCAACTAAATGGAGAAGCAGTGGTAATTGATGATGTTAAAAAGATCCCGCTGGCAAAGATAAAAAATATTAAAAAGGCAGGTGTGGTGGTGCAATCTACCCAAAATCTAGAAAGGACCACAGCCATTGTGGAGTTTTTGAAAGGACATATCAGCGAAGTTAAATTCTACGACACCATATGTAAACCAACCAGAATGAAGCAGAAGGAGATTAGAAATATGCCTCTTAAAAATGATATAATGATTGTCATTGGTTCAAAAAAAAGTGCCAATACTAAGAGGCTCTATCAGATATCAAACTCACTTAACAAACGGAGCTACTGGGTACAATCGAAAGATGAAATCAAACCTGAGTGGTTTCAAGATGCACGAAGTGTAGGAGTGATGTCAGGGGCATCAACACCGGATTATACTACCAAAGACATTATTGAATATCTGCAAGCTATTTAGTTAATCATGTAAAAACAACAGCTATGCAAACAATGGACTGCACGCATGAACAATTATGAAATGCTCCGCAATGTCAGCCGTACGTTCTCTCTATCTATTGAACAACTGCCCCCGGTGTTGCGGGATACGGTTACGGTAGCCTACCTTTTATTTCGCATTGCGGACTGCATCGAGGATCATAGCGCCATCGTTGCAGAACGCAAAGCCCATCTCCTCCGTTTGTGGGGTGACATAGTTACCGGTAGTAAGCCTGCAAGCGATCTGATAAATCAAATATCTGATCTTGATGATAACGATCCGGAAGTTTATGTGGCTTGTCATGCTGATCGTGTGATGCAGTTTCTGAATACTATTCCTGAACAACTTAGAAACATACTTACCTCACATGTTTACGAAACCTCACAGGGGATGGCCAGGTGGCAGGAACAGGGTCCTTTTGTTCGTACTGAGGAAGAAATGGATGATTATATGCATCAAGTGGCCGGAAGAGTTGGTTATCTCCTCACCGATGTGTTTTCGTGGTATTCACCAGCAATTTGTAAAATACGTGAACAACTTATGCCGCTCGGTCGTGAATTCGGACTCGCCCTTCAGGCTGTAAACATCATCCGCGGACTGCGTAGAGATTACGAGCGGGGTTGGGTTTTTGTCCCTGCCACATATTTTGAAAAATTTGGTTTGTCTCGCGAAGGATTTTTTGACAAAAAGAATGAGGATAAATCAATGTCAGTTATCAATTTGTTGATTACCAAAGCAAAACGCCATCTTAACGATGGTTTAACCTATATTACACTGCTGCCAAGGACAGAGCGACGCATCCGGCTTTTTTGTGTCTGGCCACTTCTCTTTGCTGTAAAAACACTTGCGCTGAGCAGAAATAATTCTGAAGTTCTGGCATCCGAAACAAAAATCACACGTCATCAGGTAAAAAACATTGTACTTGTTTCACGGTTGCTTTGCTTCTGAAATTTTTGCATTGAGCAGTATTACCATTATTTAGAAAAATAATCACGACGGTATTATGTTGGTAGTCACCACCGTTTTGCTTGCAAGTGCCAAACTGGCAAATCAATCGCCGTAAATAATGATGATTTGACGTCTGTAAGTACTAAGCAGTACATCCAAGGTTTGGATCTCCGTATAGTAGATTTTCTTTATCCCCGCTTTTCGTGAAACTTCCGCAATACATTCAGTATCCCACTCTGCTGAAATTCGTGATGTGGCTAAAGGCATCAAAGGCACATTAATCTTGTGTGTACTAAAAGTGCACTTTTTTGATCCAATGGGGGTGTTGCTAAAATCTCTGGAATGTGGTCTTGTCACATTGCTGTATATAAGCCCACATCCTGAAGAGACTATCATGATTGGCAATATGAGTAATAGAAACCACTGCTTAATCACCGTACACCACCGTAGTCAAACGTGTATAGAGACCTAAGAAAAGTGTGTAGTATTCAACGTCAGCGTGTCGTATAACTTTGATATCCCCGTTTTCTGCAGCAGTTCTGGTTCCTGCATTACCCCATGCTACTAACCAACAGATCGAATGGAGTGATGATTTACCCACTTTAGTCCCAAGCTCCGTTTTGTCATAATTTTTGTCATAAGGTCGCTGGACTTTCGTATAGACACAACCGGACGTAAGCGTCATTACAAGTATTAGGGATATAATAACGGCAAACAAAGGTTTTTTCATATGCTATCTCCTTTCTCGTAGCAACGTATTGTCAAAACTAAACCACAGAGAACACAGAGAATTATCTAAATATCAATAAGTTAGATGATTTTATCTCTCCTCCTCTCTGTGCTCTCTTACATTATTAGTCGTTTTATGCCATCCTTTAACCTTTCTACGTTGAAGTTAATTAACAAACCAACCTTCTTATTCATAGCCTTTAAATAGGTTAATAATTGAGCTTCATATATTTTGTTCATTGCCTCCACTGCTTTTAACTCCACAATAACTTGATCTTCTATCAAATAATCTATTCTATGTCTCCCTATTTCTCTGCCTTTATATCTCAGTCCTATCTCCTTCTGTCTTTCATAGTGAATTCCTCTTAATTCAAACTCATACTCCAATGCTTCCTCGTAGAGACTTTCTAACAAGCCGGGACCTAATGTCTTATGAACTTCAATAGCACAAGAGATTATCCGTTCAGTTGTCTCTTTTAACGGGAACTCTTTTTGTTTTTGAGAACACAGAATATTATTTCTCTGTGTGCTCTGTGGTTTCATATTTTCTCCTTCTTTTCATGAAACTTTTGACGGTACCCGTAGTTTGAAAAATATTAAAAAACGTGCAATCTGTTATTATAATATAATTTACTATTGGCTTGATTTCATCATGGAGCTTGCTGTTGAATATTTACGAGATGTTATAAAGCCCTCAAGTATTCTGGTTTCAACAGGGTCTCATCACCTGATGAGAGTACTTCATCAATGAGTTTTAAGCTTGAATTTTTATCTCTAGGTAGCCTTGCCTTGATGGGAAGGTAGTTTGAGGCATGATTGGAGAAAAAGAGGCAGTTGTGTAAATCCGACTCTGCAATCATGATTCTTAGCTCTTGTAATAGTTCGAAAGGGGAGGGCAGTTCGAATTTTCCTTCTTCTACCATACTATATAGTGGTGCTTCAGGTGGAATCATCAGGGTCAAAGCTCCAATGTAATCAGGTTGAATATCAGTTAATATCCTTGCAGTTTCTTTAGCGTGGATTGTACTCCTTTCTGTGCCAGCTACACCTAATAGCACCGTAACAGAAAGCTTTATCGAAGCCTCTTTTACCCTTTGAGCTGCCTCAACCATCTTTTCATAGGTTATACCTTTGTGAATATTCTTTAAAGTTACTTCATCTCCTGACTCAATTCCAAGATAGATAAAGCTTAACTTATTTTTCTTCAATTCTTTCAGCTGCTCAATGCTCTTTTTTAGTATGCTCTTTGCGTTGCCGTAAATGCCGATTCGTCTCAGTTTAGGTAACTTAGCATTGAGATAATTAATGATTTCTAAAAGCCTTTGCTGAGGGATTATAAGGGCATCACCGTCTGCAAGAAAGACCCTCCTTAAGTGCTGTGCATGAATGCTTGCTTCATCGATATCTTCCTTGATTTCATCAAAGCTTTTGATGCGGAAACGTTTTGCCTTGTATGCGGGACAAAAGATACACTTATTATGGGAGCAACCAACGGTCACCTGCAGTATAAGACTGTCCGCCTCACTGGGAGGACGTATCACCACCCCTTCGTATTTCATAGCTCACTCAACTCTTGTTTTATAGTGAATGCCAAATCATCAAAGGCAACTGCTTTTTGGATTCCCTTAATCATATTGCGTAAAATTACGTTATTATCTTTTTTTTCATCAGGTCCTTCGATAATGACAAAGGGAATCCCTTTATTGCTGGCATAGGTAAGTTGCTTCTTCAGTTTATTGTGCTTAAAGTAAACCTCAGTTTTGATACCGGAAGACCTTAATAGAGATGCTACCCTTAAGGAGTCTTTATGCATGTCTGGGCTAAACAGTGTCATTAGAACCTCTGTAGTGGTGGTATGTGATGGGGCGATGTTGAGTTCTTCCATTACTGTAATGATTCGCTCCAGGCCGAAAGATGATCCTGTAGCAGGGAAATCGGTATCGCTGAACATTCCTATCAAGTTGTCATATCTTCCACCGCCGGAAATGCTTCCGATTTTTGGTTCATCTACAGTGGTTTCAAAAATAGGACCCGTGTAGTAATCTAAGCCCCTTGCTAAAGAGAGATCGAAGCAGTAGCAATTAGAATCGACATCCATGGATGAAAGATGAGAAAACAGTTCTTCTAATTCTTGAATACCTTCCGGCACAAGGACAGAATCCGAAAACCTGTTTTTTAAATCTAATAAATCAACAGTATTACCACTAGTTATATTGAATAGCTCAAGTATATTATCAATATTTTCTTTTTGAAATCCTTGTTTAAGCATCTCATCTTTTATTCCTTCAATGCCTTTTTTTTCAAGCTTATCAATAATCCTCAGAAGTGAAGAAATTTTTTCTACTTGAAAACCTAATGATTGTGCAATTCCATTCAGAAGCTTTCTATTGTTAATCTTTATTTTAAACTGTTTAAAATTGAGTGCCTTCAGTATGTGGTATATGGTAGTAATAACTTCAGCATCTGCAAACATGCTCTCACTACCTACGATATCAGCATCACACTGCCAGAATTCTCTAAATCTCCCCTTCTGCGGTTTGTCTGCCCTCCATACCGGGGAAATCTGGTAACATTTGAAGGGCTTAAGCAAGGCAGGATACATAGCAATGACACGGGAAAGTGGGATGGTGAGGTCGTATCTCAAAGCAACTTTACGTCCTCCACGATCATCAAACTTGTAGATCAGTTTTTCTCCTTCTTCACCGTATTTCCCTTCTAATATGGAAGCGTATTCCAGCGCAGGAGTTTCCAAAGGTTCGAAACCAAAGAGTTCAAATACGTTCCGAATAGTATCTATAACATGTTGACGTGTAACTTTCTGAGGAGGTAAAAAGTCTCTAAACCCCTTTGGAATCTGTGGTTTAATTTTGTTCATTGTTTAATCCCGTTAAGAAGTTTTTTGAAAATATAATTATCAATTGAAAAGCTATATCTTAATACCATGAGTTTCTATTAAACGTCAATACTTAGTTAGCCGTTGTTAGGGTCAGAAGTCAGGGTCTTAAGTAATTAACCCATAGTTTGCTTTTACATAAGCGAATGAAATGTGTACCCAGCATATGACAAACAAAATCCTGTCTAATTGAAGTTTACAAGTTTTGTCCCTGTTCCCAGAACCCTGCTACCTGTTCCGTCTAATCATTTGACATATTAAGGTGTGGAGTTTAATATAATTATAAAAGTATATTGTCTTAAGGATGATAGTCATGAGGCGATTTTTTTTAGAAAAAAACAGTGTAAAAGAGGGCAAAGCTATAATAAGAGGGAGTGAAGCAAAACACATTGGGAAGGTGCTCAGACTGGAAGTTGGAGATACGCTTTGTCTTCTTGACGAAAATGGATGGGAATATCAAGCCGCAATAATCTCAAAAAGTTCCAAGCTGGTAGAGGTAGAATTATTGAAAAAGAGTCCTCCGAGGAATGGCCCTTCAATAACTGTTGTTTTAGGGCAGGCGTTACCCAAAGCTAAAAAGATGGACTTCATTGTTCAGAAAGCAACCGAGTTAGGAGTGTCAACCATTATTCCTTTCTTTTCTGAACGTACGATTCCATCATTAGATGATGAACAATTAAAAAAGAGACGTATCCGCTGGAAGAGGATTGCACTGGAAGCTACAAAACAGTGTGGGAGATTAGTTGTCCCACATATAGAAGAAATGCTGCCGTTCAAAGAAATTTTAAAAGAATGGAGTGACAATTATCTTAAGATAATACTCTGGGAAGACGAAAAGAATGTCAAGTTAAAACAGGTGCTGAGCGATAATCAACCTCACCAAAAGGTTATCATCCTTATAGGTCCAGAAGGTGGATTTACTGCTGAGGAAGTTGATATGGCAAGGCAAGCAGGTTTCAAGTCTGTCAGTCTGGGAAAATATATTTTGCGAACCGAGACGGTAGGACTTTGCTTGTTGAATATTTTGCAATATGAGTGGGGGGAACTGGGTTGATCGAATGCGGAACTAATCGAATGCGGATTTTGGATTGCTGATTTCGGAATTAGAATCAGAAATCCCAAATATTTCTCTTCGTGACCTTCGTGGTGCAAAATCCTCTGTGCTCTCCGTGGTTGGCGTTTAAATTTTATTGAGGTTGAGGGATGAAATGTCCTAAATGTAAATACACAAGTTTTGACAATTTAACTTCCTGTAAAAAGTGTGGTTTTGTCTTTGCAGGGAATGGCGATTCGGAATCGATATTCTCTCCTGAATCTACTGTTCCAGAGATTGATATTGAAAACAATAAGATACTCCAGGAGAAAAAGCCAGCCGATCTTTCAAAGACAGTAGCTTCAATCAAGGAGTCTTTAGATGAAATAGAGGCAGATGAATCTGTAGATACTGGAAATACACCGCTGGATCGGATGGATCACGTCGAAAGCGATAGCATACAACTACAGGAGAATGAAAGGACTGTTAATGAGAATGAGGTGTTACCCACACATGGTGAGATTAATTGGGATGAGAGTATTTCAATTTCAAGTGATGATTTGAATCTTGATACTTTTGATTTACCCGATGAAAAAGGAGAATTAAAGTTTGAAGGTGAGA
>WTBG01000037.1 GCA_013139225.1 Deltaproteobacteria bacterium | reverse complement strand
CAAGAAATTGATTACGGGCAAGAAGGGTAAACCAAAAAATATTCACGAAACATTCATACGATTCGTAAGAGATAATTGTACGTACTGCCATGATCCTCATAGCAGTTCTTACCCACACTTATTGAAGAAAGAACCTGAATCGTATAAATAGAAACAAGATGCGGAACCTTTTGAAAAGTAGCTAGACGTAAAGACGCCGCTGTGTTATTTTGAATTTACAAATAGGACACAGATTAACGCAGATAAACGCTGATAAAGGAAATATTATAAATTTGTAAAATGCAAATTTAAGGGGTGACAACTTATGAAAGCTCGAACTCTCTTATCTAAATTCTTGCTGACTACAATGACCGTAGCAGTTTCTCTCTATATGATCCCCTGCATCATGGCGGCAGATGTAGAAAACTGTGATCTCTGCCATAAATATTCAGGACTTGGAAGAATTGATGAATCAGGCAAGAAACACCTCTATTATGTGAATGAAGTATTATGCCAGCAATCTGTTCACAGAAAGATTCGCTGCAAGGAATGCCATAGTGACATTGAGAAGTACCCTCATTCCAATCTCAAAAAAGTGGATTGCGCTACAGTATGCCACCTTGTTGATCCGTCAACAGACAAGAAATTTTCTCATGCTAATATGATTGAAGGATATGAGCTGAGTGTCCATGGAAAAGGCCCTGAAGACAATCTCAAGCCGCACCCGGAAGACCTCCCTACCTGCACTTACTGTCACGAAAACCGCATCTACCAGCCGGTAAGTGGGCTGGCTGACGATCATAGAGGAGTTGCTCAAGAAATCCTGGACCGATGTCTGGGCTGCCACGAGGATGAAGAATGGACCCGGTTCTTCTACGATCACTTCACCCATCGTTTGCATCAGCGTCGTTCTTCCGAAAGAATGGTAGAATTGTGTGCGTCATGCCATGAGGATGAGGAGTTGATGGAACTTCATGGATTAATCGTAACTGGTACTTTTCATGACACCTTCCACTGGCAGGCTATAAAATATGGAGATCCTAATGCCCCAAATTGCATTACATGTCATGCTCCTGTCGGATATTCATCACATGAGATCATGCCCTCAGATGATCCTCGTTCTGCTATCCATAAAGACAACCTGGTGCGAACCTGCAGCAACCAGGGCGGTCTCCAGACATGCCATCCCAATGCCACCACTGCTTTCGCCCAGGGCAGAGTTCATCCTACAAGATACAAAACAGGCGTCTTTGAAACCAAAATGAGATCCTTCCAGTCTTTATTTGCCAATCCGGTAACTGAGGAATTGACCGGACTGGAGTATTACCAACACCTGATTCTGCAACTTATAAAATATTTCTATATGATCCTTATAGGCGGACTTATAAGTTTCATGATACTGCATCAATTGTTAGATTATTTTGCCACCAGAAGAGAAATAGAAAAAGGAGGACTTCACTAATGAACGGAGACAAAGAGAGTTGGACAATCGGTGAACCCGAATCGTATCTTCCCCATAAGGAGAAGTATTATACCCGGCTCAACCTTACTGAACGGATGCAGCACCATCTTGTCTGGACTACCTTTGTAACCCTCGCTATAACAGGATTTATGGTAGAATTTCCTGAAGACTGGTTATCTCTTCTGGGTTCTTATCAAGAAACTGTTTTCTACTATCGAGGGTTGATTCACAGGATCGCTGCTGTCATTATGACATTTAATCTCTTTTATCAGGCATGGTATATTACACTTAAAAAATCAGGCAGAGGTTATATTGTCGACATGATTCCCAAACTCCAGGATGCCAAGGATTTCTATCAAAACATGTCCTACTACTTGAGGCAGACTGACCAAAAACCCCCCTTTGACCGATTCAATTACAAAGAGAAGCTCGAGTACTGGACAGGATGGATAGGCAATATCATCATTACGGTAACTGGGTTTTTCCTCTGGTTCCCTGAATATTTTCCTAAATTCATTTTCGATCTCTCTATTCTACTACATACTATGGAGGCAATCCTGGCCTCCTGCGCCATCATGGTATGGCATTTTTATGAAGTTCACCTAAAACCAGGTAAGTTCCCTATGTCAAGAATATGGCTGGATGGGAAAATTCCCGAACATGAACTTGAAGAAGAACATCCGCTTGAATATCAACGTATCAAAGAGGCTGAAACCAGCTAAAAAACGGTGTTTGATCAATGTGAGGTTATAAACGATGAATAAATCACCAAATCCATCTTTAATTTTACATATGTTATATAACTTACTTGGATTTCTATTCCTCTTATTTATCATTGTGAGTGTAGCATCCCTGGCTAAATTCCTCTATTATCCTTCACACAGGGAAGCTGTATCAAAAGAAATACCACCAGACAAATTTGCCAAAACGATAAGGCAAACTGTAGGGTCTGGACATTTTCACATTTTAGATGAAACTGTATATACTGACGTGGAAAACGCTCCAATATGCTTGCAATGCCACGGTAATTTCTGTCATGACAAATCAGAGAAGTTAAGATCGTTTTACAACATGCACACTTTTTTCCTGGCTTGTGAAACCTGTCACATTAGGAAAAATGAAGGGGAAGATATCACATTTAAATGGTTTGATGACAAAACCGGTGATATAGTCAAAGAGCTTAAGGGAGAAAAAGGGAATTTTGGAGCAAAGCTTGTTCCTGTAAAGGATGGAGAAGGGGAGGAACTTAAACGACTGGATGAATTCCCTGAAGACGAGAAGGCCCTTGATTTTATAAAAAATAAAGATACATATACCGAGGAAGAAAAGAAAAACTTCATAGAAGTATGCATGAAGAAACACATTTCTGAAAAAGCAATTGAATGTGAAGAATGTCACCAGAAGAATGGTTATCTTGACTACAAAGCTCTTGGCTATGATCCAGTTCGCTCAGCTGAACTATCTCGTATCGAAATTGTCCAGATGTCCAAAGATTATGATGATTTCTATTTGCCGACCATGTTTGACCCAAACGTAGTTGGTGGTGAAGGTGGTGGGAGTTAGGTAATGCTGGATACTGGATTAGACAATTGCGGATTTTAGATTTAGGATTGCGGAATTGAAATCCATGGCCCTAAACTCTGCAAGATTTAGGTTGCGTAATGCGTTTGCGCAACTCGAATCGGTTATTGGTAAGGTTAAAAAAACAATATGAGAATGAGAAACAACGCAACCGTTTAACGAAAGACGAAACTAGCAGCGCAACCGAATAACGAGCAACGAAGGAGGTTTATCTTTGCACCTTACGTATC
>WTBG01000328.1 GCA_013139225.1 Deltaproteobacteria bacterium | reverse complement strand
CATCTATTATGGCCAATGCCAAATCACATTTTCCCTGCGCTGAAAAGGCGTCAAACATATAACGCTTATGCTGGGGACAAATCCTTGCATACTTCCAGCTCTTCACCCTCCATGAATCAATCCACTTACAGCACGAACAGCGAGAACAGTTCCAGGCAGTCCAGCGGGGATCGAAAGGCTCATCAATAGGATATTTTAAGTATCGGGGATCTTTTGGTAGCACCATCTTTTTTTCTTTTGCCATCTCTATGTTCCTCCTTTAGTAACAGAGTTTGCCAGGATTCATTATACTGTTAGGATCAAATACCTTCTTCACTTCTTTTAATGTGCTGGTGTAAGTAGCAGCTCTCTGGTACACCATGTCTGCCCAAGGTCCATAGGGCCTTGAGAAAAATCCACCCATGTTTATCAATTCCTCACTTAAGCTGAGATAAAGTTCCCGTATCTTTTCCCGTTCTCTTTCCGCATTCAAATCACAGGGGAAGCTAAATTCCAAATGACAGGCTCTCCCCCGTTCAAGTGGCTGCAGGTAAATACCCATATCCTGAGTAGGATAGTTGAATTCACCACATACTTCCATCACTTTTTGCTGAAACTCTTTTGCTCTATCCATGGTGGTGATAAAAAATACATCCTGAGAAGAACCTTTTAATCTATTCTTCCAGTAACTTCCATTTTCTTGAGGAGTCCTCAGCTTTTCCAACATGATATCCTGCAACCCTGCAACACCTGCTACCGTTGAAGAGGGCTGAAAGAGCAGTTGCGAGGCAATCTCCTGCATTGCCTCTTCCTCATAGGCAATCCTCTCCAGTGGCCTCCTTGGTGCCCCTGCAATTACCACCGTTAAGGTATATGGTGGTAATATTTCCTTAAGTTCCTCAAAATCCTTCGGCCAATCTTCTGCCAGCAGCAGGGCAAGATTAAAACTGTTCAACAGAAAACACTCATTCCCTATATGTTTCCTCTGCAATTGATAAATGGGATCAACTGCATCTTCAATCTTCTTGAAGGGAATAAAAAACACCTTCTGATGCTTGGGTCTGTATTCCGTTTTAATATTGAGCCAGGTTACAACTCCCATCGTCCCCTGTGCTCCCTGAAAAAGTCTGAAAAAGTCAATACCCGGTCCTTCAGGATATGCTTCCTCAGTATTTGCTGCTGAGGCAGTCCCTGTCCTGAATAAATCACCCTGGGGAAGTACTATTTCCATAGTAAGCACTGGTTCTGCATACTCGTACTTGGGTATCAGCATGGGGTTTCTCTCCAAACTGGAGGTTAATACAGACATCTCAGGATGGGGGAAGAGAGGGTTTAAAGCCATCTGATCATGCTTTTTCAGTGCCTCCTGTAACTTACCCCAAGTCACCCCGGGCTCTATTTTTACCTTCCGATTTCGGCTGTCAATCTGGACGATCTTATCCATCCTCCTTAAATCCATCACAATACCACCCTGATCAGGAATTGTCTCCCCATGATTGTGAATACCCGAACTGACCGGTATTACTGGTATCAGATTCTTGTTGGCAAGTTTTACAACCCTCTGCACTTCCTCAGCATTCTTGGGTTTCACCACCATTGAGGGTCTTCGCGGCTGATTTAAGCTCAAATCCTTTGAATAAGCATCCAAGGTAGCTTCATCATCCAGAACATTTTTCTTGCCCACTATTGCCTCAACTCTTTTCCTTATCATGCTCTGCCTCCCTGTTTTTTAAGGATATTAATTGTCTAGCCGGTTACTCTAAAAGAAAGAACATAGAAAAATGCCACATTTCAGTTTAATTTGTCAAGAAAAATCTGTTGAAATTACCCTCTAATTTAAGGTGAGTTTAATTTAACATTGACAGTTAAGAGAAAAGATGCTTTTTTAATTTAAGTGCTCAACTTATCTATGATTTATAATTGTGATTAGGACGGATAAGACGCTTAATATTTTATCTAAATTTATTGCACTTTCTAACTTTTTGGAGAAATGCCATGAGAAAAAATAGTTTAAGCGGTAAAATAAACGTGGGGTGTCTTGTCATTACTCTTCTGCTTATTGTAGGCGGTTATGTAGGTTTTGAATTTGGAAGGATTTATTTGTCAAAATACATTCTAACCAGAAAAATCCTGGAGATAGCTGGCGATGCATCTAAAATGGGTCAAACAGGAAACATTTTTCCTAATGAGAGATCCATTGCCGATGCAATTTTGGTAGAAGTTGAAAATCTCTCACTAGATATTCCTTATGATAATATATTGGTTAACCGTGACAAACAATATGTTACCATCAATGTAACCTGGGAAGGGGATATTGTCATACCTAAATATACTTATCATTTTGTCTTCCATTTGGAAGAAAAAAGGAAGATTGTATATTGACCTGTTCTGATAGTAGAAATTTAGATATTTTAGGAATAGTGGATGTCTAAACGACCAACCCTCTTTCTCATCGATGGTAGTTCATACATTTATAGAGCCTTCTTTGCTCTGCCCCACCTTTCCAATTCCAATGGTCTGCCCACCAACGCAATTTATGGTTTCATTACCATGCT
>WTBG01000332.1 GCA_013139225.1 Deltaproteobacteria bacterium | reverse complement strand
AAATTACTAATGCAGCAAGGTAAGCATATCCGATAGAGGGAATGAGTAAAAGGCGTTCATTAATAGGTGGCACGACAATAAAGGGCATTAGAAGAAAAATCCATAGCATGAATAAATTAATTTCAGGGTACCGTCTCCTCTCTTTCCATATGAGATAAAGCATATAAAACAGGATTAGGAGAAAAACAACAATGATCAGCCAGTACTTGTAAAAAACATCGGGACCGAGAGCGGCAATAGTACCACCATAGAAAAGGGAATTAAGATAAAGGCTGGTTGCCTTTACAAATTCCATAAGATAATCTTTAAATGAAGTTTCCCCATACCAGTAACTTCCATAATCATATGACTTATAAAAAACAAAGTGCATACTATTTATGATAATCAAAGACAAATAAACCTTCCATTGATGTACAATCGTTTCTTTGAATCCTTTGTATCGTATCCAATCGTAGGCAAAGATCAAAACTGGAAAGAGGAAAGCAAGTTCCTTGCTAAGGAGAGCAAGCAGATAAGAGACAATGAAAAGCATGCTGTAGAAAGGCTTTCTCTTCTTGCAAAACTTAAGGTAAAAGATGAAGCTTGCTACCAAGAAGGTGGCACAGATAATATCGTTTCTGGAGGCAGGCCAGCGTACAGTGAAGTAGTGACAAGGCTCTAAAGCAAATATCATCGCTCCGCAAAAAGCCATAGCACTATTGTTGGAAAAAGAACGATAGAGCAGATAGAGCAGAATGACAAGAAGAGCATACCATATGACATTATTTATATGATAGGGAAGGGGGTTGCTTCCCCAAAGGCTATAGTCAATCAGGTGGCTTAAGGTAGCCACAGGCCGCAAATACTTTAGCCGCCACTTCGGACTAGTCCACCACGGAATAGCCGTCATTTGAATATAGGAGTCTACTTCCTCCGGAGTGGAAGTGAAGTAAAACATATTCATTTCCCTCTGGTCATTTTTGATTAGCTTGAGCATTTCCTGTTGGGCATAATCGTCAAACACAAAACCGGCATCAAAGGTATGGGCATAAAAAACAAGTACGACCAGTACAAGAATTGTGATATGGACTGAAGATTTGTTGAATCGTTTCATATTCATTGACGTTTTACCTATCTACTTTAAAAATGTGGTTATACTAGAGCAATTTGATAAGAACTGGACCCACCTTACCTCAAATATACTAGCTATAAACACCCTACACTGTCAACTAATTTCCCCAGCAAGGATTTGAAAGCACTAAAGTGCTTTACGGAAGATTAATTTGAACCGGGCAAGCTGCAGTAGATGGCTACCGTAAATTCTGGGTTTAATATTGTATGAGATGGCGGGTGCTTTGGTAAGCTAGTTGACATGGTGGATTATGAAGATGGTGACAAAAACAACACTCTCTTAAGCGGAAGTATATTGCGGAAGAATTAAAGTATTTACAGTTAAACTAATAGCTGACGTTTACTTTAAATTCATCTCCCAAGGCTTGTAAACTATTGTCGAACCTTCTGGCATAGACTGAGGATGCTCCTGCAGAGAGATTCATGAGAGAAAATTTATTCCAGGCGATGATTATATTCCCTTGGCTATCGGCAGCGATAGACGGGCCATAATTAAAATCAAACCCTTGACTCACTTGAATCTCATTCGACAGATAGGATCCATCGATATAGATCTCTTTAAGGTAAATTTGGTTGTTTAAGATGTTGCTTCCCCCCCAGGCGATGAAGAAGTTACCTACACTATCAGTTGTAATATCAATACCAGTATTTAAAAAGTAGTTACCGGTATCCACAAAATTAGAGGGTATATAATTTGGTCTCACTCCCACTTCAAGGGGTCCACTCAAAGCCCCCCCCTGAGCGGAGTAAATTGTAGCCATGATTCTCACCTTCAAGGTAAAAACATCGAAGGTGTTCCATGCGATAATCATATCACCACTGCTGTTCACAGCAACCACAGACTTAAACCCCACAGCTATCGTCTGCTTATCGTACCCGCTTACTACTGTCCCAGACGTATCGTACTTGCTATAGAAAATGGCCGTTATAGGAAGTTCTGTATCCCCAAAAACGCACGGCATCATCCCCGTTGCTGTCCAGGTCACGACAATATTTCCCTCTCCATCAAAGGTAATCGAGGGTGCATAGTAGAAGAGAGATTTCACCCCACTATCACTAAGCATAATCGTACCTTCTTTTGCAGCCGTCCCGGCTGGTGATACGGCTGGTCAGGTAAATTCTTCAATATTATCTACTATCTTAACAGGATCAATCGCGGTACCCTCTGAGTTTATCACAGTAAGATAAATGCCATTCTCTCCGCTTTCAAAATCATAATAACTCCATGCGATTGCAATGTTATCTTCACTGTCAACCGCAATGACAGGCGAGAAAGGTATATTCAACAAATTGATCTTTACATCTTCCTGTTGAGGTGAAATGGCAGCAACCTTGGGCACCTCATCTACCCGGCTAGCTTCACCAGGGGATTCTACTTTTGTATAGACGACCTGGATGTTCTTGCCTGGAGAAGAAAATACATAAGAACACCAGGCAATCACCGAGTTGTTGGCACTATCAGTTGTAATGTCGGGATCATAATTAAAAATTGAGGGAGCAGCAAAAGGGGAGCTTACCAAAAACCCCACGTTATCAATTGGCTCTCCATTCGAGTTATACCTTTTTGCCAAGATGCCCGGTATGCTTCCCAGCCCAAGATATCCCCAGGTAATTGTAAAACCGTCATTACCATTGGTTGCCACAGATGGTAAAGCATTGATGTCCAATAAAGAAAGTGGGGTAATGGAATCCGCACAGGCAACTTCCCCTATTCCAACCCCTAAAACCATAATTAGTATAGCGCTACAAAAACATAATTTTATCCTTTTCATACGAAACCCCCTGCATGTGGTTACAGATGGAGAAACCCTCGAAATATTCTTCCTATATATCGGATAATATCTCTATTACTTTAATAAAATATTAAAATAATTGCTTATAATCTGGTAATAATGAGAGTGGAATTTTGACCACCAAAACCGAAGGAATTTGACAAAGCATTGTAAAATGACTTATCCCTTGCCCTATTGGGAACATAGTCCAGATCACAAGCAGGGTCTGGTGTGTTGTAATTGATGGTGGGGGGTATGAAGTTGTTATCCATAGCAAGGGTTGTAGCAATCAGTTCCAGAGCCCCAGCTGCAGCAACCTGATGGCCAATCATCGATTTGGTGCTGCTTACTGGTATTTCATAGGCATGAGCAGCAAAGACTTTTTTGATTGCTGCTGTTTCTATTTTATCATTTTTCATTGTTGCTGTTCCATGGGCATTAATATAGTCAACTTTTAAGGGTTCTATTCCCGCATCTTTTATGGCATTTTCCATTGATAGCACTGCGCCACTTCCCTCTGGATGGGGATCAGCCACACTATAAGCATCCAGTGAGCTTCCATAACCCGACATCTCTGCATAGATCGGTGCTCCTCTTTTAAGGGCATGTTCAAATTCCTCTAAAATTATAACCCCTGCCCCTTCTCCTAATACAAAACCATCTCTATTCCTATCAAAAGGCTTCATAGCCTGTTGAGGTTGCTCATTGCGTGACGACATGGTTCCTAAGGAGCAGAATCCCTGTATGGCAAAGGGAAATATCATGGAATCATAACCACCAGTCAAGATAAGGTCGGCTTCGCCCCTTTGGATGATTTTGAAAGATTGCCCTGTCGCTTGTGAAGACGCTGCACATGCAGAAACAACAGTGTAGCAGGGACCCTTTATACCATAGTGCTGGGCTACTGAAAGAGTTCCCAGACTTACCCTGTTCCAGATAGGAGCGGTTTTGCTTTCTTCCTGCCCTTTCATCAACGTTCTCATTTCAGTTTCACTCCCATAGACAATACCCTGTGATATAATCGTTTCAGTAGCTGGAACAACGGGGTGAACACCTGCACCAAAGACAACACCTCCTCTTATCTGACGGAGTTTTTTCTCAGGGAGTTTTGTGTCTTCTATTGCCAATGCGGCAGCACAATTGGCAAAAAGCACTCTCCTATCATCGGTTATTTCAAGAATCTTAGCTCTATTATTTAATATTCGACGAGGATTAAAGTCTTTTACTTCTGCAGCAATTCTGGTAGGAAACTGAGAGGCATCAAAGAGGGTAATGGGAGTTACTCCAGATTTGCCTGTTTTAAGAGAATGGACAAATTCCTTTTTGCCAATACCGATAGGTGATATAACCCCTATACCTGTAATAACAACCCGTTTTTTCTTGAGAGTGTTTCTCAAATTACTGGCCGTGATGCAACATTACCATCTCTATCAAGGAAACCACCGCTAGCATAAACATAACCCTTCTTGACGAAACCCTTAAGATGGTCAGGCACCTGATAATTACCATACATCAATCTATCAACACTTGCCACTACTTCTCCATCCACTTCGGCCCTCCCCTCAATGAGAGAACCATTATCACTAATAGTCTGGATAGAAGCTTTAAGAACAAGCTGATCTCCAGGTCTCACATATTTATAAAATTTGACATTATCCATCCTGAGCATGATGGCTACAGAATGATACTGGGTAGAAACAGCAATGGACCAGCCTCCTACTTGAGCCAGCGCTTCAATAATAAGAGGCACAGGCATGAGAGGAATGCGATCGTAGTGTTTCACAAAAAAAACTTCTGTGAGAGTGACGTTCTTAATACCAGTACCGCTTTTCCCGGATTCAAA
>WTBG01000249.1 GCA_013139225.1 Deltaproteobacteria bacterium | reverse complement strand
CGGCTCTCCTTGCAGCCGCTATCTTTCAGCATATAGCTACCTTATTCAGCATTCCTGTTTCAACCACACATGCTATTGTAGGAGCTATTTTCGGTTTTGGTATAATAAGTGCGGGATTTGATTCAGTAAACTGGTCTAAAATTGGCCTTATTTCTTCCGGCTGGATCATTTCTCCGCTGCTTGGTGGACTGGTTTCATTCACACTTTTTAATATTATTAGAAGGCTGATATTAGCAAAAGAGCATTCTTATCAAGCTGCAATTAAAGTTACTCCTGTTATTGTTTTTGTACAGTTCAGCATCATTGTTCTCTCTGTAATTTACAAAGGACTTAAGAATCTGCATCTTGACTTTCCCTTTCTTCAAGCTTTGCTTATTGCCCTCACTGTTGGTATAATAGCTGCCTATATTACATGGATAATATTTAAGAAAGATACCATTATACGAGATCAAAAAGAACAGTATATAAAAGTTGAAAAAATCTTTGGACACTTACAGATTTATACCGCCTGCTATATCGCTTTCGCACATGGTGCTAACGATGTAGCTAATGCGATGGGCCCTGTCGCAGCAATTTTTAGTATTTCGCAGACAAATTCAATCATTATGCAGGTAGCAGTACCTACCTGGATCTTGATACTTGGGGGTATCGGCATAGTCCTTGGATTATCAACTTATGGATATAAAGTTATTGAAACAATTGGCAAAAAAATAACTGAGATTACACCAACCAGGGGTTTTGCAGCAGAGTTTTCAACAGCTACTACAGTACTGGTTTTTTCCAGGTTAGGACTTCCCATTTCAACTACACATACTATGGTGGGATCTGTCATTGGTGTCGGTTTTGCAAGGGGGATTGCTACCCTTAATCTACGTGTTATCCGCAATATTATCACTTCATGGTTTATTACCATACCTGTTGCTGCTATCTTAACAGTAATTATCTACAAAGTCATTTTGCTAATTTCCAATTTATAATAACCACAAAGGTTTTTGAAGTTCTGTCTATATTACTTTAGTTCACTTTAGGCACTTAAAACGCTGTGCTTTTCATATCTGATTTCAACAATACCAATCGTGAGTAATAACTAATCAAACTTGAGATTGCTTTGAGACTTCGTCCCCCGCAATGACAACTTTCTTATGACTTGAGGTATAGATTCTGGATTCTAATTTTACCAATACTATGAATAAAGTTGGGTTTACTACAACTATCCCTTTGGAAATTCTTGTTGCTGCTAAAAAAATACCTGTTGATCTAAACAATGTTTTTATCACCCATCCCAATAAGAAGGCTTTGCTTGAAAGAGCAGAGAGTGATGGGTTCCCCAGAAACATATGCAACTGGATTAAAGGTATTTACAGCGTTGTGCTTCAAACTGATGTTTCAGAGGTTATTGCCGTCACTCAGGGTGATTGCAGTAATACTCATGCCCTTATGGAAACATTGCAATTTAAAGGAATTCAGGTTATCCCATTTTTTTATCCCTATGACAGGGACCCAGAATTACTCTCGATAAGTTTAAATAAGTTGATGGATCACTATAAGGTAAATGAGGAAAACTGCTTGAACGCAAAGCATGAATTAGATGGTATCAGGAAAAATGTTCATCACATTGATAAGTTAACGTGGGAAGAAGATATTGTATCAGGTGAGGAAAATCATTACTTTCAGGTATGCACCAGTGATATGAACCAGGACCTCGCAGCATTTGATATAGAAACAGACAGTTTCTTAAAGTCCTTGCAAAAACGAACGAGATACAGTGAAGAGATAAGGTTAGGATACATCGGTGTTCCGCCAGTATTTAGCGACCTCTATACGTTTATAGAGAGTTTAAATGCCAGAGTCGTCTTTAACGAAATGCAACGTCAATTTAGCATGCCCTACCCCACCACTTCTTTATTAGAGCAATATTTAAAATACACCTATCCATATGACATTTTTACTCGAATTGAAGATATCAAAAAGGAGGTGGAACGAAGGAAAATCGATGGATTGATCCATTACGTCCAGTCTTTTTGCTTTAGACAGATTGAAGATGCTATTTTAAAGAAGACAATAAGTCTTCCTATCTTAACCATAGAGGGGGATCAACCATCAACCCTGGATAGTAGAAATAGAATGAAGATAGAGGTTTTTATTGAGATGTTAGGTAATAAACAACGTTAGAGGATTTATTGTTTGCTTTGAAAACCCCGTGCTTTGCACGGGGTCGCAAAAGGAAACATCAGCACTTTCGTGCTTCCTTTGTTTCACCCGTCCGGGTAAAACAAAGCCACCCGTTTCACGAGTGGTAATTTACTTTCTGAGCTTAACAGCTGTACCGTAAGCAAAAAGTTCTGCTGCACTTCCTACAACACTGGTAGTTGTATAACGAATATTTATGATTGCATCCGCCCCTTTCTTTTCAGCCTGAGCAATCATCCTATTCATAGCCACTTGACGAGCCTTTCCCATCATTTCTGTATACTCAGTCAACTCACCTCCAAGGATCAATCGCACTATTGCAGATAGATCTTTCCCAAGCCAAATGGCAAATATCGTATGACCCTGAACAAGACCAAGAATATCCAAAATCTCCCGACCTGGAACTTCAAGAGAATTCAACAGCAAAATCCGAGATGCTGTTTCTTCAGTTAAAAATTCATCTACAGATGTCTTTTGTTTCTTTTGTTCTGAAACCAATGTAACCAATACAACAAGGATACCACCCAGGAAACCGTAAACCGCTATCCTGAGCCACCAGGGGATAACTGGGTCATCAGCCACTGTTACATACCACGGCAATCCAGCAAATAGTGAAGTGAAAAGACCAAGGACAAAAACGAAAGAACCAACTTGCCGAAGAGTTTTCATGGCATCTCCTTTAAATCAAAACCCGTCTCTCTTGATATATTCCTCTTAACATTTTATTTTATCAACATTTCTAGGCCTGTCAACAAATAATCTTTCTCAAAAATGGGACTTTCTGAAAAATACGACAGTCATTGACAGGTCCATCCAATCTCAGCTAGCAGGACATGAACAGATTTTACCACTCTTGACCTTTTTGTGAAGTTTTACTCAGAATCGATTTATATACATCTGTAGATGATTGTTTTCGTTGACATACAAGTGTAATTTCCCTATACTTATCATGAAAGTAGAGCTAGTGCGTGCACGAACCGATACATGTGCAAAGGACAAGTCCTGAAAATGGAGGCCATACAGGACTTTGAAGATATTCATCAACTGCAAGACAAACACAAGGTCAGGTATTTGATCATTGGGGTTCTAGCGTTTATTTACCAAGCTAAACCACGCTATACAAAGGATATGCATAAATAACCTGCGGCATCAGGAAAATGCCCGTATGCTTTGTGAAATAAGACAGCATCCAAGCAGAACTGCAAAAAAATAGATTCTAGTAATTTATTGCTTCTATATTACATTATTATGCCGTCAAGTAAAATACCCCAGCATCCCTAATCAGGGATTTTTCCTTTTATCATCAGGTAATTTTCTTGTAAGCCTATATTTACAAACAAGAGAACCTTTGGGATTAAAAGATCATTCTGTTATAGAAAAATTATTTCTACATAAATAGACTAAGGGATATCTTATGAATGAGGGTTTTATATTTAACTTAGATCCCATACTGCTCCGACTTGGACCTATTCAGATTCGTTACTATAGTCTTATTTTTGCAACCACAATTTTTATAGGATACTTAATCTGGAGACATCAGATAATGAGAGGGGGATACCCAAAAGAGTTAGCAGAACGCTTTTTTCTATGGGGTTTTATAGCTATTATTATAGGAGGAAGGCTGGGAGAATGTTGTTTTTATGGAGGATCAAGATATCTGGCGGATCCAATATCCATACTTTATGTTTGGAAAGGTGGTTTATCCAGTCATGGGGTTACACTGGGTCTTGTGATAGCTCTTATTACTTTTGCGATAAGAAACAATCTTAAAATAATAGAAGTATTCGATAGATTTGCAATGTCAGCTGCATTAGGAGCAGCCATGGTAAGGCTTGGCAATTTTTTTAATTCGGAGATTGTCGGTAGTGCAACGGATGTTACCTGGGGTGTAAAGTTTATTCGCTACGATGGTGGAATAGTAGCGAGACACCCGAGCCAGCTCTATGAATTTGCCCTTGGGATTTTTGTGCTTCTGCTTCTTTACTTCACAGACAAGCGGGCAGGCAAAGAAAACCGTCCGCTTGGACTTATGTCGGGATTGTTTCTCACCGTATATTTTTTCGGAAGATTCATGGTTGAGTTTGTCAAAGAACATCTTGTGCTTAAAAATTCATTTCTTACAATGGGGCAATATCTTTCAATCATTCCATTTTTCGTAGGTGTTGGTATATTGATTTGGTCTAAGTTAAATAATCAGAGCAAAGTTAATTCTTTCTAGGATATCTTGATTTTCAAGGTTCTTCCTTCCTCCAGCATAATATACTTTCAGTTCATAAATTCTTTACTATTCCAAGATTTTATGATTAAACAGATTGGTACAAACCGAGGAGGTTACAATCATGTCGAGTAAAACGAAACGTATAATCCAATTCATTATAGGGATTGTACTCATTCTTGCATTACTGTGCTACTTAGCAATTCAGTTTGCATCGATTAATACAAAACTGAAGCAAGTCGTCTAAACGGATATTCCCATTATAAAAAATAGATTGAAAAGAGGCTCAACAGCCACTGAAAAAATGGAAGCTGATGTGAAATCATTAACAGGAAACATAGCTACATGGGAAGATTATAAAGAAAGTATCAGAGAAATTGAAAGAAACATTGAAATTCTCACTGAAAAAATTAATGATGAATTAATACCAGAAAGGAAAGGGAATAAACAAAACGTAGAAGTAATAAAAATACTCTCACAGAAAATAGATAAATTATCAAAGCAATATGTGAGATTTTTAAAACTTGCTGAAGATAAGATAGTCGTCTCTATACCTCCCAAGTGGGTAGATGAGCTACCTCATAGGGAAGGTACTATCTTTGCAATAGGTATCGGTCCTAAAAACAACAAACTCACAACTGCACAAGAGCGTGCAAGTGAGCAGGCTCGCTCAAATGTGGCAATGATGTTGCGAAGCAAAACACTTGATGCAGTAAGACATACCATTGAATCAGCCGGCAAGCTACCTCCCAATGATCTGAAAGAACTATCACCAGAATTTAAACAAGAAATCAATGAGGTTGTAGATGAATTGTTGCTTGACAGTCAAATTGAGAACTATTGGGTTGATCCCAATGGCCATGTCTATGCCCTGGTTTCATTACCGATAGAAAAATACTTAGAAAGGTCAAAATTGGGTACACTTATTGAGACCTTGAGACTAACAACGCAAAGCATTGCTGAA
>WTBG01000333.1 GCA_013139225.1 Deltaproteobacteria bacterium | reverse complement strand
ATAAAAGTGATTGCCTTTTCCAGCGGAGATGCATAACAGTAATGGACTATGGCATCTAATAGAAAAGGCAATAGATTTCCTAAGATCAAAATGGGAAAAATGGCCCTGATTTTTCTTAGATTTAAATAAATTGCCATGATAACAAAAAGCTCTAACCCCTTATAGCTAACAAACAACCTGTTTAACCAGGCAACTCTCAATGCTTTGAAATTGAAGGGAGGTAAATAGTAAAGGAGGTTCCTTTATTTTCCTGGCTCTTCACCGATATGTTTCCTCGATAACTTTCAATAATACGATACACAATAGCCAGACCTAATCCAATTCCCCGATCTTTGGTAGTGAAGAAGGGATCAAAGATCTTATCTGTATATTTCTTTGGTATCCCACGTCCCGTATCAGAAACAATTATATGTGACCAAAACTCATTAGAATTGGTGTCAAGTCTGGATTTTACCCCTTTACTCAATGAATCCTGGTGTACTATTTCAGTATTAACTACTAGGGCTCCTTTATGATCCATCGATTGTGCAGCATTGATAAAGAGATTCCAAAAAACCTGCTTTATTTGCTGAGGATCTGCTTCTATCATAATTTTGCCATGCAGATTTTTAATTACATTAATATCTCCATATTGAGGATTGTACGAAAAAAGCTGAATCGTATCATCAAGAATGTTATTAAGTTCAACTGATTCTTTTCTTCTATCATCCGGCCGAGCAAAAAGAATAAAATCTGATAATAGCTGGTCTAATCTATTAGTTTCTCTCAGGACAATATTCATTAACCGTTGGTTATCTGCGTCAAGCTTCAAACTATCTTTTAGCACCTGAACAGAACCACTCATAGAAGCTAAAGGATTACGGATTTCATGAGCCATTCCCGTTGCAAACCTACCGATGGCAGCTAATTTGTCAACCAGCTTAACATGTTCTTCCATTTCTTTTAATTTAGTTAGATCCTGAAAAACATAAATATCTCCCTTACTATCTCCTCCTACATCCTTAAGAACTGCTTTGGAAAAACCCAGGTGGAGTATTCTCCCATCTTTCCGTTTGAAAGATATTTCAAAACGTGGATTCATCGTATCATATTTTTTACCACTACCAGGACTTTGCCCAATTTCTTGCAGATCTGGCAAAACACTACCAATCTTCACACCATAAACATCAGAAAAATTATGTCCTGTAATATCCTCTGCTGCTCGATTAAAGGACGTGATCTTGTTTTCCTCATCAACGGTAAGCAGTCCACTGTTAATACTCTCAACGATATTTCGATATAATATCTCCAATTTATGATAATCAATCTCTTTAATCTTGAGCGCTTCATCTGATTTGCTGGCTTGCTCTGAAAGGAAACTACTCAACATTGCAATAAAATAAAAAGCTGTAACGTTCATCACAACGCGAAAAAGCAACGAGGTAATTCCATAGATCGCATCGTCGGGAATCTCATATAAAGGCTGAAAAATCCCGTAGTATTCCAGACCAACAATTAGACCGTAGAGGACACTACTAACTGTAGCAATTATTATTCCGCCCTTCCGGTAAAGAATGATACTAGCAGATATAATGGATAGGTAATAGAACAGGGAAAAAACACTTCTTATACCACCGGTTGCATTGATAAGACCGGTAATGAGCAGTACATCCATGAAAATCTGGATATAGGCAAAAGTTCTTACACTTTTCACTCTGTTAAGAAGAAAGGCGTAGAGGAGATTTAAGGCATAGACCATTCCAATAATAGCGTAGAGAGACACAAGGTATGTGTCTAAATAGGGCTTGCCTTTTGTAATCTGGATCAATACAGCGGTACCCAATGAAAAAGTGGCTAACATTAATCTTAAGAGCATTAGCCACTTGATTCGTTTGAGGATCACCTCTCTTGGTTCTTGTAAACTGTAATTAGGCGTCATGGTTTACAACATCCTTGCCGTTTTTTATGCCATATTTCTCTAAACGATAGCGAATAGATCGATAAGGTATATTGAGTAGTTCTGCTGCCTTTTTCATTTCACCATTCGTTCTTTGTAAAGCCTTAAGGAGCAATTGTTTTTCCAATTTCCCTACCTCTTCCTCTAAATTAATCCCTTCAGGGGGAATATCAGGATCAGTCACCCCATTTTTACTCATCTCCTTTTTAAAACGGGAAAGAGTTAAGCTGTCTGGGAGAATGATGTTGGATGTTTCTAAAGCTACACTTCTTTCCACAATGTTCTCAAGCTCACGTACATTACCAGGAAAGCTATAGTCCAAAAGCACTTTCAAAGCATAAGAAGAAATTTGCCGAATCTCTTTCCCTGATTCCTGAGAGTATTTCTCAAGAAAATGCTGGGCTAAAATCGGTATATCCATCTTCCTCTCTCGTAAAGGGGGAATCCTTATCTGGATTACATTTAAGCGATAAAAAAGATCCTCTCTGAACTCACCTTTGATAACTTTCTCCTCTAAATTTATATTGGTTGCAGAGATGATTCTTACATCAATACTAATCTCCTGAGTTCCACCCACAGGTTTAAAAGACTTCTCCTGGACTATCCTTAATAATTTAACCTGAAGGGATAAAGGCAAGTCTCCAATTTCGTCTAAGAAGATGGTTCCCTTATGGGCTGCCTCAAATAGTCCCATTTTATCTGTAACAGCACCGGTAAATGATCCCTTTTTATACCCAAATAGCTCACTTTCTAAAAGTTGTTCGGGAACTCCTCCACAGTTAATGGTAACAAAAGGCTCATTGCTCCTGGGACTATTTTGATGGATAGCCCTCGCAACCAGCTCCTTGCCTGTACCACTCTCCCCAGTAATCAGCACACTAGCTTTAGAGGAAGCTGCCTTAGGAATCAAAGCAAAAATCTTTAGCATTTCCGGGCTAGTACTGATCATACCTTCAAATTTTTGAACCCCTCCTTTTTCTCTCTTTCTATCTACAACCTCTTCTACTGCTCCCTTTTTCTGCAATGCATTTTTAACAGTCATCTTTACTTCATCTACATTAAAAGGCTTGGTAATATAATCGTAGGCACCCTCTTTCATTGATTCCACAGCAGATTCAAATGAAGCGTAGGCCGTAATCATAATGACGTTAGTTTCTGGAGAGATCTCTTTTATCGTGGTCAGAACTTCAAAACCATTAACTTTAGGCATTCTGATATCAGCAACAACAACATCATACCTTTTCTTTTTAAAAAAATTGATCGCCTCTCTACCATTGGCTGCGCATGAAACATCATATCCTTCCCTATCCAGCATAATTTGGAGGAATTCCCTGATGCCAGGCTCATCATCTACAACTAAAACACTAGCCATTTTAAACCTCAAAAAGTTAAATCTTATACCACCAAACCGTTCGCATCCTTTATAACTTTGCCTTTTACAATAGTAAACACTACTCCTCCCTCCAGCTCCCAACCATGGAAAGGAGAATTTCGACTTCTGGATTTAAATTGATTAACATCGACTTTATTTTTCAAAGATACATCGATAATCGTAATGTCAGCATCATTTCCCGGATTAAGTCTGCCTTTGGACATATTAAGTATCTTTGCAGGGTTGGCAGTAAATTTCGTAATTAATTCTGTTAAGGATAACACCTTCTCTTTAACCAATTGTAGTGCTAAAGGAAGAGCTGTTTCCAACCCTACAAGCCCAGAGGAAGCGTAATCAAATTCCACATCTTTTTCCAAAGAAGAATGTGGAGCATGATCGGTCGCAATAACGTCAAGAGTCCCATCTTTAAGACCTTCTTTTACTGCTTCCA
>WTBG01000196.1 GCA_013139225.1 Deltaproteobacteria bacterium | reverse complement strand
TGAAGCAGTTTAGCAGCTTCTTTAGCAAAGTAGGTGATAATAAAATCAGCCCCTGCTCTTTTTATGGATTGAAGTATTTCCATCATGATACCTTCTTCTTCAATCATACCCTTCATTGCCGCAGCTTTTATCATTGAGTACTCTCCACTAACATTGTAGGCTGCCAGGGGATAATCAAATTTCTGTTTAGCTCTGTAAATGACATCCAGGTAAGCCAAAGCAGGTTTTACCATCACGATGTCTGCTCCTTCCTCAATATCGAGAGCAATTTCACGCAAAGCTTCTTCTGCATTGGCCGGGTCCATCTGATAGCTTCTTCTGTCACCAAACTGAGGTGCAGAATCTACAGCTTCACGAAAGGGACCGTAAAATTGAGAGGCATACTTTGCTGCATAGGACATAATGGGAATGTGTGAAAACCCATTACTATCTAAAGCCGTTCTGATAGCCCCCACCCTGCCATCCATCATATCAGAAGGAGCAACCATGTCCGCACCTGCCTCAACCTGGCTTAATGCAATTTTCTGGAGAATACCCAAGGTCTGGTCATTTTCAATTACACCATCCTTGATAATTCCGCAGTGACCATGATTGGTATATGCACAGAGGCAGATATCAGTAATTACTATGAGAGTCGGGAAGGAGCTCTTAATCTCCTTAATTGCCTGTTGCACAATCCCTTGAGATGCATGGGCCTGACTGCCAAGTTCATCCTTGCTGTCAGGCAGGCCAAAAAGCAGGATGGCGGGAATGCCTAGAGATTGAACTTCCTCAAGTTCCTTGCATAAAGTATCTATCGAATACTGAAAGATACCAGGCATTGAGGATATTGCTACCTTTTGACCTTTCCCTGATCTTACGAAAACAGGGAAGATTAAATCATCTATCCTCAAGTGTGTTTCCCTCATCATCTTTCTTAAAGCTTCTTTTCTTCTTAATCTTCCAAGTCTCTGTTTGGGAAAAGGCATATCAAACCTCTCATCTTCCCGATTGGTAATATGCTATGATCGCATCAACCAAACCAGGTACCGTATGTTTTAAAGCAGTAATTGATACTCTAATTCCCTGCTTTGTTATCTCTTTCCTGGTTACAGGTCCAATAGCTGCCACCTTCACCCCTTTTAATAGTTTTGCCATTGGTTCTCCTTTCATAAGAGAAACAAAACCAGTGAAGGTAGAGGGACTGGTAAAAGTGATGAGATCTATCTCGTGATTCCTGAAGAGCTGCTTAACCTTTTTCGAATCTACATTAGCTTCCCGCACTGTATAAGCACTCACTTCATCAACTCTAGCTCCCATCTTTCTTAACTGCCCGGGCAGAATATCATTTGCGAGCTCAGATCTAATAAGCAGCAGATTTTTCCCCTTTATATCCCCTTTTTTAAATTCATTGGCTAAATGCTTTGAGGTAAAAGTCTCTGGAACTATCTCTGGACAGAGAAAATGTTCCCTTAAAACATGTGCTGTCATTTCACCTATAGCAGCAATTTTAATCCCATTCAAACACCGTATGTCTTTACGCAACCTTTGCATCCTGGAAATAAAGGCTTTAACTCCATTAACGCTGGTAAAGACAAGGTGATCATATTCCTTTATATGATTAATCTTTTTATCTATTGACTTAAAACTTCCTGGGGTAGCAACTTTTATAGTAGGAAAAGGGATTACCTGAGCACCAGCTTGCTCAAGTTGGTCGGTGAATGGTCGTGCTTGTTCCTTTGGCCGGGTGACAACAACAGTTTTTCCGAAAAGGGGTAATGATTCAAACCATAAGTTGGTTTGACGAAGTCCGACCACCTCTCCCACAATAATGACAGCAGGAGGTTTCAAGCGGGCATTCCTGGCTTTAGGGAGAATATCTTTGAGTTTTCCTTGTATTACTCTCTGACTGGAATAAGTGCCTCGCTCAACAACGGCTACAGGAGTTTCAGGAGATTTACCACTATCTCTTATCTGCTTTATTATGTCATCAATTTCCCCTACTCCCATTAAGCACACCAGGGTATCCACACTTTGAGCTATCTTTTTAAAATTGACAGTTGGAATCTCCTTGGTTGGATCTTCATGACCGGTAACCAAGGCAACAGAGGAGGCAAGTCCTCTTTGTGTTAAAGGAATACCCGCATAGGCAGGGACAGCAACGGCAGATGTTACTCCAGGAACAACTTCAAATGGAATACCATTTTGTGCTAATGCTTCCACTTCCTCCCCACCACGACCAAAAATGAAAGGATCTCCTCCTTTAAGCCTTATTACAACCTTGCCTTTCTTCGCTTCCTTTACAAGCAGTTTATTGATCTCTTTTTGCTCCAGAATTTTTTTTCCGACCTGCTTTCCTGCATCAACCTTTTTAGCATCATTTTTAGCATAATCAAGCAGGTTTTGATTAACAAGATGGTCATAAACGATAACATCAGCCACTTTAAGGAGCTTAAGTCCCTTAACAGTAATGAGCCCTGGATCACCAGGACCAGCTCCTATGATATAGGCTTTTCCTATAGATTTCTTCATTTTTTCTCAGAAAGTTGGGACAGTAGTTCCCTGCCACCATCATTCAGAATCCTTTTGGCCAAGAATTCACCTAAAATCTCCGCATCCTCTTTTGGACCCAGCATCTTTTTTTTAATGATAACTTTCCCATCAAGTGAAGCCACAAAGCACTTTAATAAAATTTCACCACCGTTAATCTCCCCATAGGCGCCAGCAGGAGTGTGACAACCCACACCCAAATTACGCAGACAGCTTCTCTCTGCTGTTATGGTTAAATTGGACACTGCATCATTCAGTACGGCAAGCTTCTTTTTTAGAGATGCATCTTTTGCCCTTATCTCAATACCTAACGCACCCTGTCCAGCAGCAGGCAGACAGACATCGGGTCGGAGGTACTGAGTAATCCTGTTTTTTTGTTTCAGACGTTTAAGGGCTGCAGCGGCCAGCACCAAACCATCAGCAAATCCTTTGTCCAACTTTCTGATACGGGTGTCAACATTACCCCGGATTTCCTTGATAATAAAGTTGTCACTATAGTTTAAAAGCTGAACTTTACGCCTTAGACTTCCCGTTGCAATGGTGGAACGAGGTGGAAGGCTTTCTATACTGGAGAACGTCTTTGAAACAAAAACATCGAAGGGATCTTCGCGCTCTGTAATGGCAGCAATGAGCAACTCTCGGTGCAGTTCCATGGGAAGATCTTTCATGCTATGAACTGCCAGATC
>WTBG01000128.1 GCA_013139225.1 Deltaproteobacteria bacterium | reverse complement strand
ACGGGAAAAGCCAGCTCTATATGCTTGCCAAGCATCTCCCCTCTGCCAAGCCAGGCGATGAGCCCATTATCGATATGATGTGTGGCACTCCCAAAGGATTTTCTGCCAAGCAGGGTTTGGACTATTTTATAAAATCAGGGAGGTTTTCTCATTGGTTCAGAAAGGCGAAGGTTGTTCACACCTCATCTGCTGCCCTCAACTTTTATTCACCTATTATGGAACCTGCTGAAGGCAATGTCGTGGTGGTGGGAGATGCGGCAGCCTTCATTGAGACTTACTGTCAGAGTGCTGTCATGTATGGGTACCATGCTGCCAAGGTCATTCTTAAGCACTTGGAGACGGGAGGCGGATTTGAGGATTATACGGGTTTCTGGAGGAAAACTTTCGAGTACTGCTGGCCGGGAGAGATGGAAAAAGCATCTCGGGGTTTTGGCCTGCACATATTGAATGATGAGGAGTTGGACTACATCTTTGGATTGACGGATGACGAGATTTATGATAACTGCTATATCAGTGAGAATACCGCCCCTGACGTTGTCAAAAAGGGGGTCTTAAGTCATATGGATCAAATGAGAAAGGAAAGGCCTGATATAGCAAAGAAATTTGAAGCACTCATGGGAGAGGCTTCATTAGAGGAAGCACTGGAATTCAAACCACAAGAAAAGAAATAACCCGCCTTATTCAATCTCTCAACATTTATAACAAACGACGTCAGGATTCCTGCTCCCCGATTAGAGTCGAGGACTGGTTTTGCGAAAATGACAGCATGGGTTGAATTATCCAGAGGGAGTTTGTGTTTTTTTTCCTCGCAGGCTGAAGCCTGCGGCTACCGCGAAATCTGGGTTTAAGATTAAGAAATATACATCACAGGGATTTTTCTATGAAGAAAGATTTTGATCTTATTGTTGTTGGGGCCGGCCCGGCTGGGGTTATGGCTGCCAAGACAGCTAGTGAGACGGGCTTAAAGGTGGCTCTTTTAGAAAGAAAGAGAGATGTCACCACCATCAGAAGAGCCTGTGCTACCATGCTCGTATTGGAGAGTGATTACTTTTGTGGTGAGAGAATGTATTTTAATCAGAAAACCAAGCGGATAATCTTTCCCTTAAATGGTTTCTCTGTGAAATATGAGGGTCCTTATAAAAATTTTTATGGGTGGCATAATTATTCACCTAATGGAAAATCCTATATAAGGGTGGGTACTTATGAAGAAAATATTAAGAAGGGTGATGCGGGACGACTGTCTATTGTCTTTGATAAGGGAAAGCTTATAGGTGGACTTTTAGAAGATGCCACTTCCTGCGGACTAAGGGTTTTTCCCGCCACCAATGTAATAAACCTGGAAAAACATAAAGACTGTATTGAGGTCCTCTCTCAAGAGGGTCGGTCATTCAATGCCCCCTTCGTTATTGCTGCGGATGGCGTAAATTCAAGGATAGCAAGAGTCCTGGGTTTAAATGAGAAAAGGACATTTTATGGAACTCTGGTATGCATCAATTTTTATTTATCAGGAGTTAATTTCCCGCATCCAGAGATTCTTGCTTTTGTAAAAGGAGTAGATCCCAAATGTAATATTTCTTATTCCCACTTTATGTTACCCAGTGTTTATGAGGGGGGAGATTATGTGTTGGATATTGGAGGGATTCTTGATACAAGGATTAATTATCTGGAGAGAATGAATTACTTTATCTATGATAGTCCTTTTTCACACTGGTTTGTAAACCCAAAGATCCATCGGAAGACTGCCTGCGTTGAAAATATCTGGTCACCGCTTGAAGAACCATTTCAGGATAATGTACTTTTCGTTGGTGATTCTGCCTGGACCCAGGAGGCGGAGACAACAGGGTCGTTGATGTCTGGTCATAAAGCAGCAAGTGCTGTAATCGTTGCCTTAAAGAATGGTGAAATCAATCGCAAAGGGGTTTTGAGTTATATTAACTGGTGGAAGAAGTCATTCCCTGGCTCGCATGATTACCGGCACTATCTTCGTGGATTCGCTCTGTCTAATTTATTTACAGAAGATGATGCAAACTATCTCTATGGCCTCATTAAAGAGCCGCTTCCTTATAACCTCAATCCCTTTAAGATGTCCGGAAATATGAATAAGGCCCTGGAGAAAATGATGCCTAAAATTAAGAGAGAAAGACCTGAGATCATAAGCAAGTTCCAGAGTATCATGAATGTCTCTTTAGACAAACTGCTGGCTTCACGCATCCGGGGTTGTTTCCCTAACAGATAAAAAATTCTAAAAAAAGTTGACTTAACTGCGCTTATCTGTTTATCTAATTGGCAATTAACTATTACCCATATTAAATATATAAGGAGGTTAGTATGGAAGAGCAAAAAGATGTAAAACAACCTGTAAAGAAGTTTGCCGGCATAGAGGTTCCACCGGATTTAACAAAAAAGAATTTTTTCTTTCTTTATTTTAATACCCTCTTGATAGGCCTTCTTATGGTGATACCGGCAATCCTGCAGCCAGCATTTCTAAAAGATGTTATCAAAGTTTCCATGGACTTTTTTGGCTCAATTAATGGTTTGCTCCAGAATATGAGTCAGATTGCCACCCTCCTTTTTGTTGGTTATGTAGGGATATTATCAGATAGGACAGGAAGAAAGATTCTTGCCATCATTGGATTTATTGTGCTGGCTGTCTTTTACTTATTCTTTTTGTATTCCAACCAGATTGCTGCTGCCCTAAATTTGTCCGAAGGATTTTCTGCCACTATCTGTGCAACATTAAGCTTTGCCCCTGCTCGGGCAGCCGAGTTCAGTGATTTTGGACAGGGGCTATTGACTGCTTACTTCATCCGTTTGATCATCGGCATTGGCCTGGTATTGGTCTATCCCCAGTTTATTACCATGGTTGGAGATTATGTTGCTGAGAAAGATCGGGGAAAGGGTATGGCTTTCAATGGAATGATGATGGGTCTTGGCAGCCTCCTGATCTTTGGAATAGTGGCCCCCATAGGAAAGAAATCCGGAGTTGAGGTTATATTCTATATATCAGTTGCTATTGCTCTTGTAGGAGCTTTCTTTACCATTGTTGGACTAAAGGATCATTTGCCGGAAAAGAAAGCAGAAAAGAAAGGCCTCCTGGAAATACTTAAGGTGGTAAACAAGAAGCTTCCTCTCAAGGCAACTTATCTGTGTTCGCTGATAACCCGGGCTGATATCGTTATCATAGCTACTTTCCTGGTCTCATGGGCGGTAAAATTAGCTGACCAGTATAACATGACATCTGAGGCTGCAACCCTTAAGGGTTCCATTCCTATGATTGTTATGGGGTTATTTTCCTTGATTATTATGCCTGTCGTAGGCATTCTTATTGATAAATGGGGACGGGTACCCACTATTATTTTGTCTCTTTTTATGGGTAGTTTGGGGCTCATCCTCATCGGACTATCTCCAAATCCTTTCTCAGGACTGATTTTCCCTGCAGTTATTCTGGCAGGCTTTGGGATGGCCGGGGGCATTGTGGGTGCAAACACCCTGGCAATAGATGCTTCGCCAAAGGGATTAGTAGGATCGGTGATGGGTGGGCTTAATACCATGCAGCCTATCGGGGTTCTGTTCTTTATGGGCATCGGTGGCTACCTTTTTGATACATTTGGTCCTGGCTGGGCATTTGGCTTAAAAGGTGCGGCTACCCTGGTTCTGGCTATATGGATGTTTACGGTTAGGGGGCGCATCGCGGAAGAGCTTAAAGAGGCTACATCGCTTGACAACCTTACCTTCACCATGGAATGGGAAGATGAGGCAAAGAAGAGGCTGGAGAAGGTGCCGGCGGCTTTCAGGGAAGCGGCTGTTTCAGGTGCCGAAGAATATGCAAGAAAACACTCCTATGATAAAATAACGCCGGCTGTAATGGAGGAATATAAAAAAGAACTGGGGATGTAGAGATAATACGAAAGACAGAATTTAGGAGTCAGAAGAAGTGGGATATGCGATCTGGGATGTGTGATTGAAAATAGTCTTTTATCTCATATCGCAGATCTCACATCATAGAGCATTTTTCAGATTTAGGATTTTAATAAACGTGTGCAAAACAGACTGGGCCGGATTCATAACTCCGGCTCTTCTCTTTTCAGTTTTTCGATTTCCTTTATTATTGAATTTGCTTGAGGAAAATGAGGATTTATCTCCAAAGCCCTCTCAAAGTGGTAGAGGGCTTTTTTATTGTCCTTTTTCTGGTAGAGATAGGTAAAGGCCAGGTTCAAATGGGGTATAGCCATATGCGGGTTGATATCCAGGGCTTCTTTGTATGCCTCTATTGCCTTATCATACCATCCTTTTCCTTTGTATGCATTTCCCATGTTGTTCATAGCTTCTGCAGTGTGGGGTTTTAGTCGTAAAGCTTCTTTAAGTTCATCTATAGCACGATCGTACCATCCTTTATTGTTGTAAACTGCTCCCAGATTGCAGTGAACCTCTGCGAAATCTGGTTTTAATATTAATACTTGCTTAAATTCTTCTATTGCCTCATCGTAAAGCCCCTTATTCTTATACCAGACGCCCAGATTATTGTGGGCTTCCACATGATGAGGCTCTATTTGCAGGGCCTTTCTGAAGTGTTCTTTGGCCTGTTCAAGCTGACCTTTCTTCTGATAAACTATGCCCAGATTACTGTGGGCTTCAGCATAGTCTGGTTTTCTTTTTAAAACATTTTCAAAAATTTTAATGGCGGTATCATAGTCTCCTTTCCTCTCATACATAGTAGCTATATTATTTATTGCTTCAAAATACCGTTTTTTAGACTTGATTGCTTTTGCGAATAACTTAGTAGCTTGATCATAAGAACCCTGTCCTTTATAAACTAATCCCAAATTATTATATGCTTCAGCATATTCAGGCTTTATCTGTAAGGCTGCTTTAAGATGAGGCATTGCCTCTTTATGATGCTCATGCCCATATTTTATATACTCAGCTCCCAGATTGTTTTGCGCGCGAGCACAGCGAGGAACGCTCTTTACAGTTTTGCTCCAGAGCGTCATGCCATCTTTCCAATCCCTGTTGCGATCAATGATTCTAAGGGAGAAAAGCACAATTATACAAAATAGAGAGAAATAGATAAGAGCAGAGTGTCTATTATTTTCAAGCGATGAGGTGAAAAGGAGAGCAGCTATAAGGCAGAAGCCGTATGAGGGAAGATAGAGGTAGTGTTCTGCCAGTAACTCGTGGTGTGGAATGATGTGGCACACCGGTAGTAGTGTAATGAAAAACCAGATTCCGCCAAAGGCTATCCACCTATTTTTGCTGAATATTTTCAGAATAATGAGGAGTATCAAGAAAAGTAGTATAAACGAAAAAAGGGTGGACCACTCAAAAAATGAAGAAGAGAGTGGAAAAGCATCATAAGAATAATCTGCTATGAGATTTACAGGAAATAATAGCAGCTTTATGTAGTGGACTATAATCTTTCCTACAGTGAGAAGGGTGACCAGGACACTATCCCCATAGTATTCTTTTTGTTGAGAGGGGGAGTTGATAAAAACTTTGTAATAGATAAAAGCTAATGCCCCCATAAAAAAGATACTGTAAAAATATTTAGATTGTACCCATATTTTCTTTAAAGCCTTTGTTACATCTTGTGACCGGAGTTTTTTTGTTTCATGAGGTAAGTTATTTATTAGGTCATATATAAGGAAAATTGCTGGCAGGGTAACTCCCATTTCCTTTGAACCAATGCTTAAGAGATATGCAGCCATGGAAAAGAACAAAAAATAGTGTCTTTGTGTCTTCCTGTATTTGATAAAGGTGTATAATCCGATCAGGTAAAATAATGTAAAGAGTATATCTCTCCTTCCGGCTATATAGGTAACAGAATCGGTATGAATTGGGTGAACTGCAAAAAGGATTGCTGTAAAAAATGCAGTAGCTCTATTTGAAAGCAGTAAAAGCGTTATGAGGTAAACCATGAAACAGTTGATTATATGATAAACGATGTTTGATATATGGTAACTAAAAGGGTTAAGTCCTGAGAAGTGATAATCAATTGCATAAGATAATGCCCTGATAGGCCGATAACCTTCCTCTTCCGTGATGATACTGGTAATGTCATTAATGTTTTTTGGGGAGAGAGTAGTCTTATTATCCTGGATTAAGATTAGGTCATCAAAAACAAATTCATTATTGAGTGTATTATAGTAAGTAATCCATGGAAGGATAGATAGAATGAGGAAAGGCAAAACAACATAAAGGATTTTTTTAGGGGTTTTTATTATTTTATGCATGGGTTAAATTGATTTCGCGAAAAGTCTCTAATTGGACAGCACAGTAAAAAGTTACAGATGCAAGGCGCA
>WTBG01000389.1 GCA_013139225.1 Deltaproteobacteria bacterium | reverse complement strand
AGCCTTAATCTTTGTTCACAACCATCCCAGTGGGTATCCCACTCCTTCCAAAACAGACAGACAACTTACAGAGGATTTGAAAAAGGCAGCTTCAACAATTGACATCACCGTTCACGATCATATCATCATTGGCAGAAACTCTCATTTCAGCGGACGCGAAAATGGCTGGCTACTTAAAAACATTCCATCCTCTAGTCAGGTAGCTGACCGAGAAAATAAGTAAAAAGTCAATCTGATCAAAATAATTCCAATCTCATGTCTAAAACTCAACACATAAGAGCAGTTGTAGAAGAGCAGTTTATTCAATCGAAAACAGGCAGGTTGGAAGATTGCGAGGATTCAATACTCATTAACGAACATTTCATAGCCGTAATTGATGGCGCTACATCCCATACAACAAGAAGATGGAATAAGGAAACCGGTGGAAAAGTAGCAGCAAAAATCATTGGCCAGGCATTTAGCGAAATGCCTTTTGATTATACCGCCCGTCAGGCAGCTGATTTGATGACATCAATGATAAATGATTTTTGCGCACGTTTCAACATTACTAAAACTGTAAAAAAGGATCCCAGTCAACGAATAAGTGCATCATTTGCAGCTATTAGTCTATTCCGGCAGGAAGTCTGGCTCATCGGTGACTGTCAATTTCTGTTGGGCAATCAATACGTTTTTAACCAAAGAATCGTTGACCGGATTTTATCTGACGTTAGAGCTCTTTTTCTTGAGGTAGAGATGCTTAACGGAATGACAATAGAGCAACTTAGCCAAAACGAAAAAGGAAGAGAATTCATAATGCCCTTGCTCAAAGGACACATAATGTTTCAAAATAACCCTTCTCTTCCCGAATACTGGTATTCAGCCGTTGACGGTTTTACAATCCCAGATGCTGGAATAATTATTAAAACAGTACCTGATGATGTTGACAGCATTGTACTGGCTTCAGATGGCTACCCTGTCTTGAAAGACAATCTGAAAGAGACAGAAAACACTTTACAAAACATCTTACTCAAGGACCCATTGATGTTTCGAGAATACAAGTCCACAAAAGGGAAGTTGAAAGGGGATATCTCCTTTGATGACAGAGCTTTTATAAAAGTGAAACTTGAACATTGATTAATCAACTACTTATCTAACATATTTAGCTGGGGGAAAGAGTAACATTTTGTATGATAATTTTAATACTGGAGCCATATTTCACTGGTTCACATGCTTCATGGGCAAAAGAATATGCAGATTATAGCCAACATAATGTAGAAATATTAAGTATTGGCGGGGAATTCTGGAAATGGCGAATGCATGGCGGAGGAGTAACGCTTGCACGTAAATTCCTATCTCTCAACTACCAGCCTGACTTACTTTTGGCTACTGATATGCTAGACCTTACTACTTTTTTGGCGCTTACCAGGAAAGCCAGTACATCTATTAAAACTGCTATTTATTTTCACGAGAACCAGCTTACCTACCCATGGTCACCAAAAGACAGGGATATAGTAAAACAAAGGGACATGCATTACGGGTTCATCAATTATGTAAGTGCCCTGGCTGCTGATGGAGTATTTTTTAATTCTCACTATCATCTTAACTCTTTTGTAGATGAATTACCCCGTTTTCTTAAATCATTCCCTGACCACAACGATATCAATAATGTTCAACTCATCCGACAAAAGAGCAGTGTGCTGCACCTGGGAATAGATCTTAGAAAATTCTACCTTTATCAATCAGAAAACATTGAAAACAATGACAATCGACCTCCCCTGATCTTGTGGAATCATCGTTGGGAATACGACAAAAATCCGGAGGAATTTTTTAAGGCACTTTATAAACTTGATGAAGAAGGTTTTGATTTTGAAGTGGCAGTACTTGGTAAATGTTTTGCACAAAAACCGGAAATATTCCTTGAAGCAAGAAAAAAACTGAGCAGCAAAATTGTGCACTTTGGATTTGTCGAAGATTTTGAAGAGTACGCCAACTGGTTGTGGGAAGCAGATATACTGCCGGTTACTTCAGCACATGATTTCTTTGGTGGTAGCGTGGTTCAGGCAATGCATTGCAATTGCTATCCCCTTCTGCCCAAACGCCTCGCCTATCCTGAACATATACCAGACGAATTTCACTCCAGGTTCTTCTATGATGATTTTGATGATCTTGTGGGAAAGCTAAAAATTATCATCCTTAACATCCGGGAGGTACGGCAGGAAAATGTCCGGACTTTTGTTGCAAAGTATGACTGGCAAAGGATGGCACCCATCTACGATAACATTTTTGAGAAATTAGTCTGCTGATAACTCATCAGCAATTAAATCATTTAAAACGAACGAAGTTCGGCTTCTTAAGTCTTGATAGGACATACCAATCTGCTATGTATTCAGAAAAAAGTCTTTCCTCGAATAGCTAGTTCAGGAGATACACCCCATTTGCTCACCCCTTCAGCCTAACTCCATAACCCTGCACAACCCTCCCTTGACATCTTAGCCTTTCCATGATAACCTTAAAATGTATATTTATATTGATAATCGAAGATATTAGATGGTAATGTAAAAATCCATCTTCGTTAGACATCAGAAAATTACCATGTCACAAGGTTAAAAGAATCGTTCAATTTAATTGGGGAAAAGAATATCCATTCTCCCGCATTTGCCTTTTATAAGGAGGAAGGGTTATGAACTGGAAAAGGAAAGTCGGGTATTTTGTTTTCTTAATAGCCATGACGTTTGTTTTTTGGCCAATCTCATGTGGGATGGTGGGGGAAAAAATCGGGGTGATTTTTGTCATCCACGGTGGACAGGACACAAATCAGCCAGAGTATATGTGGAATGCCGCTGTTCAGATGCAATCTTACGATCCAAATCATCCTGTCTATAAGATCGTCTTGTGGAATGCCGAAAATTGGGGAATGGTTTTGGATTCGGAATTCGCGCTCAAATTTTTAAGGAAATATGACTTTGAATATGAAAGGATTGGGGGTACTGATCCTTATACCAGTATCGAAGAACAACTGTTGACAGACATGAAGACTGAATTGGATACAAATTCATATGGTATTACCTTTGAGGTGGACTGGGCAGGCTGGATGTGTGGTGACCGAGTAAAACACTATCCTTATCCCCGCTACATCTATCACGACCCTTCGGGTGAGGGAGATGATGTCACTTACTGTGGTGAAGATGAGGATGATGGGCCATGGAGTGGTTGTGATCCTAACCGCTATGATGTGGATGGTCCGGTTGAGAGGCTTCTCAAAAAAGGGGTTTCTCAGATTATCATGATAGATACCACCGTTGGGGGTGTTCGCTTTTCAAAAACCTATGAGGTTGTGCAAATGACCAAGCGTGCCCTTGAAAAGTGGAATGAGGAGAATGGTAGGTCGATTCCCCTTACCTGGATTAATGATTACACAAACTTGATGGAGAGATCCTACCCAACCGAACCCAAGGGCTGGACAAGAAGCTTAGGACTTCCTGAGATAGACCAGGAGGTGCCACTGGACGGTAGTCCCAACCCCATTGCGGAAGATTCGGATCTTGCAACTCTTCAGGTAGAAGCTATTGAATCCGCTATGTCTGATACGGTTCCAGATGTTGATACGGGCGTGATTATTTTGAACCACGCCCTTCACAACAATAATGAGGTATTTGATCCGAAGATTGATGATACCTTAATCATAAATAAGAATATCAAGTCCCAGCTTATGACTAACCATCCCGATATGGACCCAGACAACATTATTGGCGCCTATATGGGTATCAAGGAGGAAAATCCTGAAAACGGACTTGTCGAACGGACCCGGAAGATGCGAGGGGAAGATTTGGGACATGCCTGGCTTTACGAGAGCGACAAAGAACTACCTGGTGATGAATGGGGTTACCTCTATTGGGATGCACTTGAATACTTGAAAGATCGTGGTGTTAAACACATCGTGATCGGATTTCCTCAGATTGTCACTGATTCTGTCTTGAACTTGGTTGAATTCCCCAACCAGATTGCAAAAGAGATAGGTTTTAAGACCTGGGCAAAATGGGGAACATGGGATTACGACAATTACCCTGAAGCTGGCCATCCCTTCACAGATTATTGGGGGAATTGGGTGGATACAGCATGTGGTGATGAACCCTGCTGCTTTACCATGGGTGGCTGTGGGAGCGAGGGGGATTACCCACCATCAAGGCAGACAGATATGACCAAAGCACGTGGGGATATGGATCCCTCTCTTGCCTATGACGTTAGCGAATATGGTCACCTGGGATATGATCCAGCACTGGGTACTCCGAACCCCAATGGACCAGTTCAGGATCAGTACAAAGGAACCTGGGCAATATATTGCCCACCTAATGGAAACTCCGGTATTTGCCAGTTGCTGGTAAAGCATGTGCTTAATGCTGCTTTAGGTGAGTATAACAACTGAGGGACTATCTAAGATTTTCCTTGGTATAATGATTATTCTAAGACCCTGATTATCCTTTTGGAGTTTATATCAAGGACCTGGTTATCTTTTTAACCTCTGCCTGTGCTTTTTTTATCTTATTTACCTTTTCCTTCGACCAATCTTTATGCCGTTGCAGGACCTTTTGAAACCGTTTAATTTCAACTTTCAGCACTTCAGGAGCCGGTCCTCCCTTCGTTTTCTTCTCTTTT
>WTBG01000283.1 GCA_013139225.1 Deltaproteobacteria bacterium | reverse complement strand
ACCCAAGTGGTTTTGTTAGTTCCTGGATCCCTGCTTTCGCAGGGATGACAGACAATGATACAAGTGATTGACAAAACATGTCATTCCCGCGCAAGCGGGAATCCAGTCTTTTTTGTAATTTTTATCTAAGCATTTAACTTGGGCTTTCTGGATAACCATATTATTTTATTAATTGCTACTTTAATTTCATTGTGTTAAGAGTTTAAAGGAAGTTTCATGTCTCTACCAAAATCTAATAAACTTAAAGAAGGAGGAAGTCTATGAACTTTGCTAGTCGTATCAACTATTCTATCGACAACATCGAGCGCTCCATCGTGGCTGACACCCTTGTCGGCACTAAGTATTCCAACTCCCAAAAGAAAAAGCTCTACCGGGAAAAAGAAAAAGCACTCAGCAAATTTCCCGATCTGGAAAAAATAATCAACATCCGCCACATACATAAATACTCCATCAAGGGGGTTAATATTTTTTCCCGCATTGGTATTATACCAAGCAAGTTTGTCATTAGTGATGACAGAATAAAAGACATGTGTCAAAATCAGTTCTGGACAGCATTTCGCAGACAGAGGAAAAGAAAGGGTGAGCTCAGGTTTACCCGTTGCCCGGGCTTAACACAACACTCATCCTGCCCTTATTTCACACCACCAGCAGAAAAAGTCAGAGAAAAGCTGGACAAAGCAGATATTTTTATTGCCCTTCAAACAAGGCTTTTCAATGAAATTAAAGATGTCGAATGGGAATATCTTACCATCAACCGTTTGAGGGAAGAAATTGAGTCTCTTATAGGGAAAAAAGCCATTATACAACAGTTCGGAGCTGGCCCCTGCCAGTCCTGTCACCCTCTACCCTGTCTGGGAATGGGTAAGTGCAGGGATCCCCGCAAGAAAGCTCCAGCCCTGGAGGCAATGGGAGTTCCTGTAGGACAGCTCTGCAGAGATATGGCCCTTTTAACCGGGGATAAATCCTGGGAAATCAAGTGGATCAAACATTTTGGTCTTCCCAACATGACCCCAAAGAAGTGGAAAGTGGTGTTTGGATTGGCTGTGAAACTCCCCAAAAATGGAAAACGATAGAGAGTGGTAAAACCAAAACTAAGCACATCAAATAAGAACAGCGAACAAGATACAAACAAACAGATAAGGCATACCGCCGATGTAGTAGCTGTAATCAGGTATAAGGAAGGGGAAAAGGAAAGTCCGCTCATCTATGATCCTTTTGCTCGCCTATTTGTCTCTCCCCAAGGGGAAGAGATGCTTAAAACTGCTCTTAAGAGCTGGCCCTTCTTTTCAGACTATTTAATAGTCAGAGCAAAATTTATCGATGACCATTTAAGGGACTTTTGTAAAAAGGAAGCTGTAAAGCAAATCGTTATTTTGGGTGCGGGTAATGATATGCGAGCAGCAAGGCTTAATTTTTTAAAAGGAAGGAAGGTCTTTGAAGTAGATTTCCCCGATCAGATAACAAATAAAAAACAAATCCTAAAAAAGGAATTGGGAACACTTCCGGAAAATGTAATCTGTGTAGGTGCTAATCTCAAAGAAACGAGTCTAAGCAACACATTAAGCCAAGCGGGTTTTAACAGGGAAGAGAAATCGGCATTTATCCTGGAGGGGTTAATCTATTACTTAACCCCTGAAGACGTAGATCATCTCTTTGAAGAACTATTTAACATTTCCCCTCCAGGAAACTTCTTCCTTCTCGATCATATCAGCCAGGATATGAGTCAAAAATCTCCAGCTTCTGAAAAGAGTACAAAACTTCCCTATCCAGAGGATCCTATTAGATATCTTAATAACAAAGGTTTCAAAATCATAGAAAGTGCTTTATTGGGAAACCTTACAGCAATACATTTTGGCAAAAGCTATAAAGAAAGGTGGTGGGTAATCGCTTTCGAGAAGTAGCACTTCTCAATCACCAATGATCTTTACCAGCACCCGCTTCCGCCTCCGACCGTCAAACTCACCGTAGAAAATTTGCTCCCAGGGACCAAAGTCAAGCTTACCATCCGTTATAGCAACAACTACTTCACGTCCCATGATTTGCCTTTTCATATGCCCATCAGCATTATCCTCACCAACATTATGTCTATACTGCGATACAGGTTCGTGGGGAGCCAGTTTTTCCAGCCAGACATCGTAATCATGGTGAAGGCCAGACTCATTATCGTTAATGAAAACCGATGCGGTAATGTGCATCGCATTAACAAGAACAATGCCCTCTTTAATGCCACTCTTGTTTAAACATTCGTCCACTTCTGGCGTAATGTTGATAAATGCCCGCCTAGTAGGCACATTAAACCACAATTCCTTTCGGTACGATTTCATCTCCTCCTCCAGAATGGGGTCAGGTCTGCTCTTGGCTCACCATTAGCTTTCTCTCTAATCCCTCAACGCGCTTTCTTAGCTTCTTGTCTTTGGAAATCCGAATTTTCACCCTCTCAACAACACTGCTTACACTACTGTATTTACTTATATTAAACTCCTGACCAATCTTTTTAAGAGTTTCTCCAGTAAAGCGTCTCACAAGATAAATAGCAACACTTCTTGGCTCATTGGCTATCCCCCTCTTTGTCATAATTAGATCATCTACATCCATGCGGTAGGCATTACAGATCATATCCTTTATCTTTTTCACACCAGGAGCCAGGACTCTGGATTCTGGAATCTCTTCATGAACTTTTACTTTGTAATATTTTTTCTTAACCCAATTTATAAAACCCTCAGATCCTAATACTGATGGCAATTTTTTTAGAGAGAAGATACGCTCAATTTTTTTAGCATCCACCTTGGAAACAAAGTTCAGATATGCTACACGTCTCCTACTCTTATTGCCTGACAACAAGGAAAGAAAATATTCCTTGTGCAGCCAATCCCATTTCTTTGAACTGGACAGAAATCCCCTATGACTGCTCCAGCGATATCTGTCCAATTTGTTCACCAAGCCCCCTCTTAATGGATTCCTGTGGATATACCTGACCAACTCTAAAAGATAGCTATCCCCACCTACCAGAATTGATTTATACCGTCCTCGAAATAGTTGACCGTCACAGTTGTGGTAATGATTAAATCGTTGGGTATATACTCCGTTTATGTGCCTCATGCAACGGGAAAGATTGGCATTAGGAGTTTGTATTAAAAGGTGGTAGTGATTGGACATCAGACAGTAGGCCCCAATCCTGACCTTCCACATATCAGAAACTTCTTTCAGAAGATTTATGAAATCAAGATAATCCTTCTCCTCTAGGAAAACGATATCACCACGCCTTCCTTTACTCATCACATGATACCAGGCATTTGGGTATTGGATTCTAAGTGGTCTTGACATAAAAAACACCTTACTACATTTCACTACATGAGTCAAGAGCAGACTTGACCCCATATTTTTATAGACTTTCAATCTGGTTTGAGTTATTATATTGAAAAGTTGATCTTTCACCCTAGTTTCAAATAGAAATCATCTCAAGAATTAGACACCGTTTGTAATATATAAACATAAATATCGGTCATTATTACTATTGATGAATGCCAGCCTCGGAACCATTTTCGATATCCAGAGATATTCCATACATGACGGCCCTGGAATAAGGACAACGGTCTTCCTCAAAGGGTGTCCCCTTAAATGTCTCTGGTGCTCCAATCCAGAATCTCAGATTAACCGTCCAGAGATTATGCATGACACTTCAAGATGCACCCACTGTGGCAGGTGCTTGGAAGCATGCCCTTACAATGCCATCGAAAGATGTGATGACAAAATAAAGCTGGTGCGTAATCTCTGCCAGGGTTGTGGAGAATGTGTATCTGCATGTCCCAACGAAGCGCGACAATTAGTTGGTAGACAAGAAGACGTGGAAGCGGTTTTAAAAGAAGTTGAAAAAGATGGGTTGTTTTACAAAAACTCCGGTGGTGGAGTTACCCTTTCAGGTGGTGAACCTATGAGTCAGCCAGATTTTGTTCATTCGCTACTTAAAAAGTGCAAAGAGAACAGAATTCATACAGTACTGGACACTTGTGGTTATACGCAGTTAGAAAACTGGGATCGGGTCTTGGAATATGTAGATATGATACTCTTTGACCTCAAGCAAATGAATACTGCCAAACACAAGGAGTATACAGGTGTCCCCAATGAACTGATTTTATCAAGTGCAAAAAAACTTTCATCACTGGGCATTCCTATGGTCATACGTATTCCTTTCATTCCAGGATATACTGACTCGCATAAAAATATGGAGGATTCTGCTTGCTTTGCAAAAGAGATAGGGATTAGCAGAATTGAACTATTACCATTCCATAGCCTATGTATTAATAAATATAATAAATTAGACAAAGAGTGGAAGCTAAACGGCATATCTCCCCCATCCGAAGAATTTCTGGAGAAGGCGAGAGATAGGTTCAATGCTCAAGGATTAAACTGCACTTTTTAATCTCAGTATTATCTTCATGGACATTCTGCTTGAAGTCTTAAAATGGGTCATAATCGTACTGCTTGCTGGATTTATAGGTCAGTTTGGTAAATCCATCAGCCTTCACATAATAAACTATTTCAAAAAAAGGAAGGCAAAGCGTACCTTAACTGAACCTGACCTTGCAAAGGCACCACAAGTTGCATCCACTGAGTCTTCAGAAACAATCATAAAAAAAGAGGAAAAGGAGAAACAACAGTTAAAGGCAGATAAAAAGGCCCTAAAGGATCAAGTGAAGGCCAAGAAAAAAGC
>WTBG01000100.1 GCA_013139225.1 Deltaproteobacteria bacterium | reverse complement strand
TATACTTTAGCCCCTGCTCCAGCAGTGGGAGAGTTTGCTGATCTTATTCCTGTGAATACAGATGTAAGAGATGACAGTGATGACATTCTGAACGTAACACCACTACCAGGAAAGGTTGGTTCTGAGTGCCAGGGTGATGGAGACTGTAATGACTACAATGAGTGTACTAATGATACCTGTAATGGCGGTCTGTGTGAATATGCAAACATTGCTGGTCCGTGTGATGATGGTATTTTCTGCAATGGTAATGATACCTGCAGTGGGGGAAGCTGTTCCGTAAACTCTGGAGACCCCTGTCCCGTTGAGACAACCTGTAATGAGGCTACTAATGCATGCGATGCCCCCCCAATTAACCCCACATCTACTAGTACCACCACAACTGCTATTGCAGAGTGCGAATCAGATGCTGATTGTGATGACGATGAACTATTCTGTAACGGGGATGAGATTTGCATAAAAGGAGAATGCCAACACGAAGGAAGCCCTTGTACCGATGATGAGTTGTTCTGCAATGGCGAAGAGAGCTGTGATGAGGAAAACGATGAATGTATAAGCAGTGGTGATCCTTGTCCGGGAGGTACTACTTGTTTCGAGGAAACCGATGAATGCAGATCTATGGGAACGTGTGTCATCAGTATAGAACCTGAAACAGCTGCGGTAGTATCAGAACAGTCCCTGAACTTTACCATTAATAAGACTGGTGATTGTGATGATCCTGACTATGAGTGGTCAGTACAAAGTGAAGCAGGAAGTGCTGTTGATCAAAATGGTAAGTATGTAGCTGGTATTAATACTGATTGTTCACAGGAGTTAACTGATGTAATAAAACTAGTTGATCATGCTAATGAATTTTCAGTTGAGGCAACTGCAACGGTATCTTGCGACAGAATCATTGGAGTTATAAATATTTCTAACCCTCTTTGGATTTTATTCCCAAGTGAAATTTACAGCTCTCACTGGCTGCCTCTTCCTCATGTATTGTTTATTTTTGCTGAACAGGGTAATTTTGATCAGACTTCTTCCCTCAGTTTTGAACCCATCGGATCTATCACCACTCTGCTTAATGTGGGGATAGATGATATCATGATTGCACTCGTTCTGGTCGGGCCAAATGCCCAGGAAGGCTTCTATCGAGCAACGGTATTAACTGACAGTGATATGGTGACCAAAAAAGAGGCTTTAATAATGAATATGATGCCCTGGATTTTGGATGAAGAATAATATTTATGTGGTCATTCAACTCTGCTTCTCGCTTCATTCTGACCCGCAGCTTCTTCCTTGCTTGACTAACCTCAATGCGATCTATCCCTCCGACTATTCTCCCAATCTCACTTCAATTAGCAGCTCACCTGTTGGGAAACCCTACCTTCTGTCTTTCAGCATAAATCTCTTCTGAGGTTTTGGCTTGAAATGCTTTCAACTTCTCCAGAATTTCCGGATGCTCATCACTGATAACAGGCATAATCTTCATCATGTGCTTTTGCATGTGCATGCCTGCAGTAGTGGGATCGAGGGTCCCGGGAAGTGGCTCTTTAAACAGGCTAAAAAGGTAATCAATCTCACTATCTTCCAGGCTTTCCATAAAGTTTCCTCCCCCATAAGGAAACCGTTCAACAATATCTTTTTTCCACCAATCAAGGTAACTCATCACACCTTCCTTGTTTCTCTTCCCTTCCAGCAATGCAAGCACAACCGAATTGGCTGCTTTCCAGCCACAGATCATACCTCCATTAATACTTATTTGAGGGGAATAAGCGGCATCCCCTGCCAAAAGCACATTGTCCCTAAATGGTTCCACAACAGGTGAGTATAAGTTTCCCACACAAGAAGTAGTTCTTATTATTTTAAGCTTCTTGAACCAGGGAGAAAAGGCATCTTTTTTCATTACATAATCAGCACCTTTTGTTAAATCAGTTTTATAGCTGAAATCATCTACGGCAATCCAATACTCCCCTTCACGGTGGGTACAGCACATGCCAAAGAGAGCGGGCGCCTCTTTTCCTCCCATCACGTGAATGAGTGCATCAGGAGCAGGAGGTTCAACACCTGTTACATGCCAGAAGAGACACCTTAAGGTACCACGAAATTCCCGTTCTTTATTGAATTCCAGCCGTTGTGCCATCTTAGAATTCAAGCCGTCTGCTGCTATAACAAACACCCCTTCATACTCCCCGCTGTCATCTCTTACCGTAACGGTTTCTCCCTTTTTTTCAACCTCATGAATAAAGGTTCCCTGTATTACCTCGACATCATTCTTCTGGACATCTTCCAACAAACCACGTTGCAGTATTTCTTTATCAATTGCAATCCCTTTTCTTGCCGCATCTCCAACCTTTCCAGCCTCTGAACAGTCCCCCATAATGATACACTGACCACTCGGTGAATAAGTGTACATACCATAGATATTTTTATAAGGGCCTTCGTATTTAACACTGATGCCATTAACGGGGAAATTCAACAACTTCCTTTTGGCGTTAAAATTGATAAAATCACCCCAGCTGTATTCATTAATGTTGATCACTTCACCACAAGCCCTTTTAACTTTCGGGATGTCATTTTTCTTTTCTATCAACGCAACTTTTAAACCGTTTTCTCCTGCTACTTTTGCTGCCATAAGGCCGGTAGGACCAGCTCCTATCACGATTAAATCATATTTTTTTGCCATAGCTTTTCACCATACTGTTAGAAGATAAAGTACAACCTTTCTATTCATGAACAGACATAAAGTGCCTGTTCCGATCAATCTTTAGAAAGTGCCATTCCGCTGTATCCCATACCAAATAACATACGGTGATAATTCACTCAAGAAAAAAATATAGAACTCCTTAATCCTTGCGTGAAATATGAAAAAGGAGTATATAAATGGTTCGTAATTCAACACTCTTTTTTTAAACATACACCTGACTAATAAGATTTATGTCCGAATTAAACAGCACAGAAAAAATAGTTATAAGCAGTTGTCCTCATGACTGTGGCGGTACATGTCTGCTTAAGTTGCATGTTAAAGGCGGGGTAATAACAAAGATAGAGACTGACGGTGGGGAGGAACCTCAGCTCAGAGCCTGCGCACGGGGACGCGCATATCGTCAGAGAGTATATGCTCCTGATCGACTCAAGTATCCTCTAAAGCGTATCGGAGAAAGGGGAGAAGGGAAGTTCACTCGCATCACCTGGGATGAAGCCTTAGACAAAGTAGCCAGTGAACTGGAACGCATAAAAGAAAATTATGGAAACGATGCAATTTACTACATTGCATACTCAGGAAACACCGGAACGTTTCTCCATAGCCAGCTGGCTGTTTTCAGATTATTGACTATGTTTGGAGGCTTTACACCGTGCTGGGGATCGGCTTCTTTTTGGGGTAGCCTCTTTTCGTCAGAGACAACCTATGGAACTCTTACCGCTGGCCATACCTCTGATGATATTCCCAATGCCCGTTTTATCATCATGTGGGGGTGGAACCCGGCTGAAACAGTACAGCGCACCAATACACCTTACTACCTTTCCCAGGCACGGGAAAAAGGGATTAAAATTGTTTCGGTTGACCCGCGCTTTACCGATTCCGCCGCGGCATTTGCCAGTCAATGGATACCCATACGGCCCGGCACCGATACGGCTATGCTCATAGCAATGGCCTATGTAATGATTACTGAAAACCTTCATGACCGTAAATTTCTAGAAACCTATACCGTTGGGTTTGAAAAGTTCAAAGGTTACGTGCTTGGAACAACTGACGGACCTCCCAAAACCCCTGACTGGGCGGAACCTATCACAGGCGTTCCGGCTGAGACAATTGCAACCCTTGCCAGGGAGTATGCCACCAAAAAACCATCCAAACTTCTCACCCTGGGGGCACCAGGGCGTACTGCCTTTGGAGAGCAGTTTCACAGGGCAGCCGCAACTATTGCCGCAATGGCAGGCAATATTGGAATATACGGTGGAGACCCCGCAGGATTTGGACTCTGCCCTGTCGGCCTTCAGCCCAACACCAGCACTGGACTGATAGCAAGGAAAATGCCTGGCGGTTTACCGGAAGGAGCCAGACAACGACCCGCAATCCATATTACCAAGCTCTGGGATGCTATTTTGAGAGGTAAAGAGGGGGGATATAAAGCTGACGCCAAGATGGCTTATATTACAAACGGAAACCCGGTGAATCAGTTCATGAATACCAACAAAGCTGTCAGAGCAATAAAACAACTGGAGACAATTGTTGTACATGAGCAGTTTATGACAACCACTGCCAGGTTTGCCGATATCCTGCTACCTGTTAACACTCAGTTTGAAAGGAACGATATTGTGCGGCCCTGGCAGGCTGGTCCATACTGTATCTATATGAATAAAGCCATTGATTCACTCTACGAATCTAAATCAGACCTGGAAATATGTACAGCACTTGCTGAGAAGCTCGGTATCAAGGGATACAGTGGCATTACTGAAGATGAATGGCTAAGGAGCTTTTGGGAAGATGCAAACGATATGAGTGACACAAAACCACTTCCGGACTATGATACCTTTAAAAAAGAAGGTGTCTTTAAAATAAAGATTGGTAAGCCTGCCATTTCATTCACCAAGCAGATTAAAGACCTGAAAGCTAACCCTTTCCCCACACCCTCGGGCAAGATCGAGATATATTCGAAGAAGCTGGAAGAAAAAAACGACTCTAAACTTCCACCCATCCCTATGTATATTGAGCCCTGGGAAGGGAGGAGTGATTCTCTAATAGAGAAGTATCCTTTACAGCTTATCACCACCCATACCAAGCGGCGCACGCATGCGAATATGGCTAACATTACATGGCTCAGAACGCTCGAGCCCCAGACCATATGGATTAACCCCGTTGATGCAGCAACAAGGGATATCCATCATGGTAAAACAGTCAGGGTCTTTAACGACCGGGGAATAATAGTACTTACTGCTAAAATAACTGAAAGAATTATGCCCGGAGTGGTAAGCATTGATCAAGGGGCCTGGTACAACCCTGATAAAAATGGTATTGACAGGGGAGGATGCGCAAACGTCTTGCTGAAAGATGAACACTCACCAGCCGGTGCATTTTGTAGCAACAACTGTCTTGTACAGATAGAAAGGGAGTTTAAAGTTTAAGCAGGGGAACTGACATGCAAATTGGATTCTATTTTAACCAGTCTCGCTGTACAGGGTGTTATACCTGTACCATTGCCTGCAAAGACTGGCATGACATAAAAGACGGTTCTGTACATTGGAGAAGAGTAACCCCACTTGAGAAGGGTACGTATCCTGATGTTTCCCTGTCGTATATTTCCCTTTCCTGCAATCATTGTGAACGCCCTCTCTGTTCCGAGGCTTGTCCCGCTGGGGCAATCACAAAAAGAGAAAAAGACGGTGTAATGGTTGTTGACCAAGCGCAGTGTCTGGGGAAAGATATGTGTGAGATGTTCTGCAGACAAGCATGTCCTTATGAGGTGCCCCAGTTTGGAACCGAAGAAAATCCAAAGATGCAGATGTGCACACTGTGCCTTGACAGGTTTTTGGAAAGCAAGAAGCCAATATGTGTCGATGCCTGTCCTATGAGGGCACTTGACGCCGGCCCGCTAGATGATCTGAAGAGAAAATACGGAGATCTAAAAGATGTGGAGGGATTTGTTTGTTCTGCAGCAACAAACCCCTCCATTATATTTAAGAAACGGTATTGATGTCAGACTTCAAAGTTTTGTTTTTGCCAATTACTAATCTTCCACAGGCTCCACATACTCGATTAAAATTCCACCTGTGTCTTCAGGGTTAAAATAAGCAACTTTGCTTCGCTTCATATCAAGAATTCCATCTTTCGTAACATGCCCCAGCCTTACCCCTTTCTCTTTCATAAGTTCAACCGCTTTTTCGATATCCGTTACGGTAAAAGCTACGTGGTTTATCCCTGCAGGCGGGTTCCCAAGCATTTTTTTGAAATTTTCTGATATGGGCTGTATCAATTCAAATTCCTGACCGCCAAGCGGAATGAAAGCAAAACGGCTCTCAGCTTCGTTTTCATCAAAAGGTGGGATGATTTTTATCTCCCCGTCCTCTATATCATACAACTTCTTGTATAACTCTACGGAAGCTTTAACATCATCAACAATTATGCCGACATGTCTCACTTTTTCTACGATCTCACAAATCTTCATGTTTCTCCTCCAAAACAAAACATCATCCGCTCCCCACCACATCCGGTGCTTCTATTTCTTATAACCAGCAAGCCATTTCAATTCTCTGCAAACTATATTTTTAACAGCTTTTGTGCATTTTCACCTAATATTTTCTCTTTATCACTTTCAGAGAGAAAGTCTGCACTTTTAACCGCATTGATTGTATCCTCCGCATTAAAAATTCCATCAGAACCAAAGAGAACACGTTGAGCTCCCCATGAAGAAGTAAGCTTGCGTAATGTGGGCATCATAACCTCAAACCCCATTACTCCCTCTATTTGCGTTAATGTTGAAATATCTGCATACACATTTCCCGTATAGAGTCCGACCAGTATAGTCTCTTCCACCCACGGATACCCGGCATGAGCAATTATGATAATCATATCTGGGAAATCTACTGCTACATCATCAAGGTGAATCGGTTGACAATATTTAACACGAGTCCCTTCAACAGGAGCTTTTATTCCTGTGTGGAACATGACTGGAATGCCAAGTTCCGTTGCCTTTTCATAGACAGGATAGAGTCTTGCATCATTCGGATAAAATCCAGCATGAGGATTGATTTTAATGCCCTTTAATCCCAGAACATTAACTGCCCGTTCAATCCTCTCCAGATTTTCTTTCTCTGCTCTGTCGGGATGAGCCGCCGTAAAGCCAATGAAACGATCGGGATGGGTCCTTACAAAATCTGCAACCTCTTCATCCGGGAGATTTGATTGCAGGCGATCACCCAGTTTCCCGTAATCTTTTCCCAAAATTACCGTCTTTTCAACTCCCAAATCATCCATCATTTTGAGGTATTCCTCTTGAGGGATGTAATAGGGACTATCTTTTGCTACAATATGGTTATGACTATCAACAATCATTATTCTTCCTCCTTAACATATCTCAATTCTATTGGATAATCCTGTTATGATATTTTAAAAAATTGCAGATGGGGGAAAACTGAGACCAATCAACACCTCAGATGGAATACCAGCGGCTTGAGCCATTTTGACAGCCCGATCTTTGAAGGCAATATATTCAAGCCACTTGCCATTTCTCTTAAGCTTAAGTCTCTTCTCCTCTTCACTAAAACGAGTATCTTTTCTTTTGCTTAAAATTTCAAGGTAGGCATCAAAAAAGGTATGATATGCCGTAATAAAAAGATTAAAATCCTCTTCTTTTAACTGAAGCAGTTTGCAGCCCACTTTTGTTGCAAGAGGGGAAGACCAGTGTTCCATGTTGTAATGCTGGTCAAGCCCTTCCCGCATGTTGTCTTTATCTCTTCCGAATTTGTCAGCAACCCCATCCATTTCATACCTTATGGCATTTAGGTCTTCTTCAATTTTTACAGCTGGAAAAAGATCCAAATTCATATGACAATGAACCGGAACAGTCGTATTCCATTCAGTATTGAAGTGTCCCATAGG
>WTBG01000060.1 GCA_013139225.1 Deltaproteobacteria bacterium | reverse complement strand
TTTTTTCCCAATATCAGCGCACAGGGTCCTGACATAGGTTCCTGAAGAGCAACACACTTCAAAGGTTATATGAGGAAGGTTTATCTCATGTACTTTAATTTCATGTATGATAACTTTACGTGCTTTGAGATTTAGTGTTATTCCCCTTCTGGCAAGTTTGTAAAGTGGTGTGCCTTTATACTTTAAGGCTGAAAACATAGGGGGAATTTGTTCAATCGTGCCTTTGAAAGAGTTGATGGTTGTAATAATCTGCAGATGGTCTTCCGGAATGCAGTTGCTTTCGGCGGTAATCTTACCATCCTGGTCTAACGTGTCAGTTTCGATGCCCAATTTCATGGTCGCACAGTATCTTTTAATACCGTTCATCAAGAAAGGAGATAATTTTGTCGCTCTATTGAGGAAGATGGGTAAGACACCGGTAGCCAGGGGGTCTAAGGTTCCCCCATGTCCAACCTTTGTTGCTTTCAAAGTTTTTTTTACTTTTTTCACAACCTGGTATGAAGTAATGCCGCTGGGTTTGTCAATTATTAATATTCCGTCCATAAATGATTGCCCATACAAGTCAAGTGGGGGAAATACTGCAATGTGAAAATGATTTATTTCCCACCAGGATCTGTTTCCTCAGAATCTTTTAGATGGCCAAGAATGTTATCAATTTTAGCTCCATATTCTAAAGAGTGGTCATATCTGAAAATAATATCAGGTATATACCGCATCCTTAACCTTTTCCCTAACTGCCTTTTGATAAAATGGGAAACCCGGCTTAATGCCTGCGCCGACTCGCTTACTTGTTTTTCATCTCCTAAGATTGTGTAAAAAACATTTGCCACATGAAGATCTTTAGATACCTCTACACCGGTGATGGTCATGAAACCGATATGGGGATCTTTAACTTCCTTAAGAAGCATTTGAGAAATTTCTACTTTGAGAAGGTCAGAAACTCTGTCCGCCCTTTTGTAGTTATGATTCATGTGCCCCACCACCCTGTATTGTTCCAGGAAATTGAAAGGGAGGAGTTCTACAAATTTATGATTTCAAAATCAGATTTAGTAATTTCAGCAATGTTAATCTCTTCGATGAAATAAATGATTTTATCTAAGGCTGAATTTATGAACCTCTTATCGTTACCCACCATGCAAAAACCTATCTGGGAACTCTGCCAAAGGTCGTGATTCCCTACTTCAGCTATGGAAACGTTAAATTTATGTTTTACTCTTTCGATAATTCTTTTCAGGATACGTCGCTTTCCCTTTAGGGAATTGTTTTCGCTGATTCGCAAATCCAGACAACAGATTCCAACGACCATGCTGTTGGTCCTAAATGAAAAAGAGAGTATATTTGATAACCCAAAGTAATTACAGCTTTGTAGCGATCTCTTCTATTGTGTAACATTCTATGATGTCACCAACCTCTATTTCTCTGATTCCTTCTATAACAATACCACATTCATATCCGGATTCAACTTCACGCACATTGTCTTTAAATCGTCTTAGGGAAGCAATCCTCCCCTGGTGAAGAAGGGTACCGTTTCTCATTAGTCGCATCTTAGTGCCTCTAGCAATTTTACCATCGAGGACAAAGCTGCCAGCAATAGTTCCCTGCTTAGAGACATCAAAGATTTGCCTAACTTCAGCTTTGCCGCTGATTTTTTCAATCAGAGTGGGATCAAGAAGAAGTTCCAGGGAATTTTTGATATCAGAAATGGCATCATAAATGATGCTGTAGAGTCTTATGTCTGCTTTTTCCTGTTCTGCAACCGGCTTAGCTTTTGCATCCGGTTTAACACCAAATCCAATAATAATTGCTTGAGAAGCAGAGGCTAGCATAACATCAGACTGGTTAATGGAACCAACAGCACTGTGGATAATATTGATTTTAACATCCTCGTTTCCTAACTCTTCTAATGATTTGGTTAAAGCCTCTATGGTTCCGTGTACATCAGCTTTGATGATCGCATTAAGTTCTTTGACAGTACCCTCTGTTATTTGGTCTTGTATTCCTTCTAGTGTTACCTTGCTTGATTCAACAAGCTCTTTTTCCCTCTGCTTTTGTTGGAGATATTGTCCTGCCTGTCTGGCTTTTTTCTCTTCATCCACAACCAGAAAGCTATCTCCTGCATCAGGTACTCCAGAGAGACCAAAAACCTGTACGGGTGTAGAAGGACCTGCCTGAGAAATTTTTTCTCCTGTACTGTCAACAAGGGCTCTAACCTTACCAAAGTGTACGCCGGAAACGAATGTGTCCCCTTCCTTTAATGTCCCTCCCTGAACCAATATGGTAGCTATTGGGCCTTTGTTCTTGTCCAGTTTTGCCTCAATTACTGTTCCCGTAGCAGGCTTGTTGGGATTTACCTTCAGTTCTAACATCTCAGTTTGAAGAAGGATAGTTTCTAAAAGTTCTTCAATGCCTTCTTGCTTTTTAGCTGAGATTTCTGCATAGAGGGTATCACCTCCCCAATCTTCCGGGACAAGTTCATAATCTGAAAGGGATTGTTTAATCTTTTCTGGATTGGCATTGGGTTTATCAATTTTATTGATGGCAACAATAATAGGCACCTTTGCCGCTTTTGAATGATCAATTGCCTCTATTGTCTGAGGCATGACACCATCATCTGCAGCTACAACAAGTACCACAATATCGGTAACCTTTGCTCCTCGTGCGCGCATGGTTGTGAATGCCTCATGGCCTGGAGTATCAATAAAAGCAATATTCCCTTTGTCTAGTTTTACATGATAGGCTCCTATATGTTGGGTAATTCCCCCAGCCTCTCTTTCTATTACATTGGTTTGCCGGATAGCATCAAGCAAGGAAGTTTTACCATGATCTATGTGTCCCATTACCGTTACTATCGGTGCGCGAGGAAGTAGTTCCTCGGTGGTGTCTTCTTTTTCAGTAAGAATTCGTTCTTCTTCTATAGGAATGATTTCTATTTCATATCCGAATTCATGAGCGGCAAGTAAAGCAGCATCAATATCGATGGTTTTATTCACAGTTGCCATAACACCTAAACCCATAAGCTTTTTGATTACTTCTCCTGCTTTGATGCTCATCCTTTTTGCCAGTTGGCCGACAGTTATTCCTTCTACTATCTTTATTTTTCTCTTGATTGCTTTGGGTATTGTAATCTCGGTTTTTTTAGGTTTGACGAGGGAGAGAGGTTTTTTCTTATGATAAGGAAATGGTCTATATGTTTTGGTTGATTTCTTAGAAGGGGCTTCCTCTTCCTCTTCTTTTGCGTCTTTAGAAGAGGTGATGGGGAAGAATCGTTCTTTTTTAGGTTTCTCTCTCGTGAGTTTCCCTCTCTTGAGTTTCCCTTTTCTTGTTACTTCTTCCTTCTCTTTTTCTACCTCAGGCAGTTCTACTTTTTTAGAGATGATCTTTACAGCAGGAGGTTTTTTGGGTGGAGCAGTATCAACTGCTTTTTTTTGTTGCTCAGCTTCTTTAACAGGTAGGGTTTCCGCCTCCTCTTTTTCCTTTTCGGTTGGCTTAACGATTGTGGGGATTTCTTCAGCTGTTTCTTTCTCAGCACTTTCCTTTGGTTCTTCAGGGGGTTCTACTACTACTACCTTTCTTCTCCTCCTTATAAGAGTTGGTTGCAACCTTTTTTCAACAATTTCTTCAGCAGTAGGAGGATTCAACAATTTCCTTACTCTCTCTATATCATCAGTAGAAAGAGCACTCATGTGGTTTTTGAATTCTATCCCCAACTTTTTAAGGTGGGGGAATAATTCTTTAGCTTTTAAATTTAGTTCTTTAGCAAGTTGATGAACTCTCATAATACCTGTAATTAAACACTATCCTTCTTTACTTGAAGATGAAGGAGTATCGTTTTTTGAAGCAATATCATCTTTTGCTTGTTGTTTTATAAAATCTTCAGCTGCTTTCTTGATTGTTTGTGCTTTTTTCTCGCCCAATCCAGGCAGTTTCATTAGTTCTTCTACTTTCAGTTTAGCAATATCTAAAGGGGTAGAATAACCTTCATTAAATAATACTCTGGCGGTAGTTTCTCCGACACTGGAAATCTGGGTTAATTGTTTAAGTGCATCTTCAGATTCTCCTTCTGCCTCTGTTTTACTCTTTATATCGATTTTCCATCCAGTTAGCTTAACAGCCAAACGAACATTTTGTCCTCTTTTACCGATGGCCAGTGAAGTTTGGTTATCAGGTACAATGATTTCCATAGCTCTCTTATCATTATAAACGATGACCTCTGAAATTTCTGCAGGGGCAAGGGCGTTACATACAAATTTAGCATGGTCATCAGACCATGTAATAATGTCAATCTTTTCTCCTTTCAATTCCTGTACAATATTTTGTACTCTGGAACCTTTAGATCCTACACACGCTCCTACAGGATCAACATCAGGATTGGAGGACTCCACTGAGATTTTGGTTCTAACACCTGGTTCCCTGGCAATACTTTTAATGGTAACTATACCTTCGCTGATTTCCGGTACTTCAACTTTAAATAATTCAGTGATGAATCTTGTATGTGTTCGAGATAATACAATCTGAGGATCTTTAGTTGTCTTTTTGATATCCAGAATGTACGCCTTTATTCTATCTCTCAGACGATAGTGTTCCCTGGGAACCTGCTCTTTAGATGGCAAAATGGCCTCTGCTTTTCCCATATTGATAATGATATCTCCTCTGTCAAATCGTTGGACAATACCATTAACCAGTTCACCTTTACGATCTTTGTAATTTTGGTAAATATTCTCTCTCTCTGCTTCTCTAATATTTTGAATAATTACCTGTTTGGCTGTTTGAGCGGCTATTCTTCCGAATTCGCTGGTGTTTAATTTCGCCCCCAAACTGTCACCTACTTGTGCGTCTGGATCCAGTTTTTTAGATTCTTCAAGAGAAATTTCGTCCCTTGGATTTTTTACTTCTTCAACAACTGTCCTAAATTGAAAGAGTTCAACCTCACCTATTTCTGGATTGAAGTGTGCTTCAATATCAGAGCTGTACCCATAACGATTTTTTGCTGCTTTTAAAAGTGCTGCTTCTAAGGTTTCAATTAAGATCTGCTTGTCAAGATCTTTGTCTTTTCTGACTTCTTCAAGGATGCGGTCAAGATCGGTTACCATGGGATTAGCCCTTTAAAAATTTGATTATCACATACTATTTATTACAATTCTTTTTTTAATTTGCTTTCTTCTTCTTATTTGGATCAGGGAATTGGTATTGGAGGCTAGCTTTAGAAATAAAGGAAATAGGAATAAGGAATTCTTGGTTATCTGAGTTGATCATAATTTCCCCTTCCCTGTATCCCAGCAATTTGCCTTTGAAGTTTCTTCTTTGGTCAATTGGTTGAGAAGTCTTTACTTGTATAATTTCTCCAACATAAGTTTCGAAATCTTTTTCTCTTTTTAAAGTGCGATTGAGGCCTGGTGAAGATACCTCTAAGGTGTATCTATGCGGGATAAGCTCCTTGATTTCAAGGAGATCTCCAATTTGTGCACTTAAGTGTGAGCAGTGACTTAGAGTTAATCCTCCTTCTTTGTCAATATAAAATCTGAGAACCCATCCCCTGGATTCCTGGCGGTACTCAATGTCAATTAATTCCATTCCTTCGGTTGAGATAATAGGCTCTATAAGTTCTCTAAGCGATTCCATGAGTGTTTTAGTCATTTTCTTGCAATCAATAAAAAAAGCGGGGAGTCCCCACTTTTTAAAGAGTGTTAAGCCATATGTAGCACAAGCTTGATCTAATTGCAAGTGGAAAAATCTATTATTATTGCAGATTGGAGCGGGCAACGGGCTTCGAACCCGCGACCTCAAGCTTGGGAAGCTTGCACTCTACCAACTGAGCTATGCCCGCCCAAAAAACAATTCTAATTAAGATATCAATTAAAGTCAATACTTTTTATAGGCTTTTTTGCTTTTGTTCTTTACTTTGGTACCCACAATGATATAGATTACATCCTCGTTGTGATAAGATCAGAATTTGCAGTAGCCATCTACTGCAAATTCCGGGTTAAAGCGAGAGTGTTGATATCCCTCAATCAGCATTTTTAACATTAATGGAACTGGATTAAAAGTAGAGGAGAAGTGATGAGAAAGAAAAGTGTTATTAGAGAATATGTAGAAGCTTTTGTGATAGCCATTGTGTTGGCCTTGATAATTAGGACATTTGTGGTTCAGGCATTCAAGATTCCTTCAGGTTCCATGGAACCCACCTTGTTAGTAGGCGATCATATTCTGGTGAATAAATTTATTTATGGAGTAAGAATCCCTTTTACGGATATAAAATTCTTTGATTTCAAGGATCCAAAGCAAGGTGATGTAATTGTCTTCATTTATCCCAAAGATGAAAGTAAGGATTTTATTAAAAGAGTAATTGGGGTGGAGGGAGATAAGATATTAATCAAAGATAAAAGGCTTTACATCAATGATAAACTTTACAATGATTCCTATGGAGTTTATAAAGATCACACTATTATTCCGGGACATGTTCAGCCAAGGGATAACTACGGCCCTGTTGTAGTTCCTGAAGAATCTTTGTTTATGATGGGTGACAACCGCGATCGGAGTGCTGACAGTCGCTTCTGGGGGTTTGTAAATCTTAATAAGGTGAAAGGCAAAGCCTTTTTAATCTATTGGTCATGGGGCGGTTTTATGCGTGACATCAAGTGGGGACGCGTAGGGGACCTGATCCATTGATGGGATGTGAATAACTTATCGGAATTCTAAAAATTTATTGATGTTGTGATGTTTTGATGGTTTATCTGTGGTTGTCTGCGGAAATCTGCGTCCTAAACAAAAAAATCCTTTGACTTTTATGAGATATACTGTATGATTGTATAACTCAGATTTTGCAGTAGGTATCGTAGCGAGGCGCAGAAAACCACGGCGAAACGTGCAGTTGGAGCGATTTTACGACGAAGGCATATCTATGGATATGTTGAGGAGTAAAATCGTAAAACAAGCGGTGCAGCAAGGATTTTCAAGCCGTAGTAGATGGCTACTGCAAAATCTGAGTTAAAGACCTTTAATTTAATCCGGTGAGATTAAGAAGGTTACTATGTCAAAAATCAGCTATTATTTTACAACGAAACATATAACAAAACCTCTTTGCCTTTTGTGTGAAGAGGTTTTTTTTCAATCCAGGTTTTACAGTAGCAATCTACTGTAAATTCTGGGTTTAAGGAGAATGTATGGAAAAAAGAATAAAATTTATTCAGGACAACGAGGAAATAGACAAGAGTTTAAAAAGAATTGCTTATGAGATATTAGAGAAAAATAAGAATGGCAAAGATCTTGTTCTCATAGGTATTAGGAAAAGAGGGGTAACATTGGCTAAGAGACTTTCATCAAAAATTAAAGAGATTGGGGGGATTGAGATACCTATAGGAGCATTGGATATCAATCTTTATCGGGACGATCTTTCTGAGGTAGCTTCTCAACCTATATTGCGAAAAACTGAAGTACCTTTTTCTGTTAGGGAAAAAAAAGTGATATTGGTAGATGATGTTCTTTATACAGGAAGGACTATCCGTGCAGCTTTGGATGCGATTATTGATTTAGGAAGACCACAGTTTATCCAGCTTGCTGTATTATTGGATAGGGGACATCGGGAATTGCCTATCAGAGCAGATTATGTAGGTAAAAATGTTCCAACTTCTAAAGGAGAGTTAGTTGAGGTAAAGCTCATGGAAGATGACGGAATAGATGAAG
>WTBG01000074.1 GCA_013139225.1 Deltaproteobacteria bacterium | reverse complement strand
CTGAAGGTCCACCTGTCTGAACTGCTTTTATCTTTTTACCCTTTATGCCTCCTCCCCCCATTTCATAGATAATTTCTTTTAGGGTAATTCCCATGGGTACCTCTACCAGCCCGACTCTGTTTATCTTACCAACCAGTGAAAATACCTTGGTGCCTTTACACTCTTCGGTTCCAGTGGTTCTAAACCACTTCGCTCCTTTCGCAAGTATCACCGGGACATTACACCAGGTTGCCACATTGTTGATAATCGTCGGCTTTCCATTAAGGCCACTCACAGCAGGAAATGGTGGACGAGGACGGGGACGTCCTGAGTATCCTTCAATAGAGGCGATAAGTGCAGTTTCCTCACCACATACGAATGCCCCAGCTCCACACACTATATGGATATCGAATGTAAATCCGGAATTGCAGATATTTTTTCCTAACAAGCCATAGGATCGTGCTTGCTCCAATGCTATTTTCAACCTTTCTATGGCTAAAGGATATTCAGTTCGTATGTAGATAATTCCCTCTTCTGCACCAATAGCAAAGGCACCAATAATCATTCCCTCTATTAACATATGGGGATCACCTTCCATTTCGTTTCTGTTCATATAGGCACCGGGGTCTCCCTCATCGGCATTACATATGATATATTTTTTATCACTTTTCGTCTTGCGGGCTATTCCCCACTTTATCGCTGTGGGGAATCCAGCTCCTCCACGACCCCTTAGTCCAGAATCACCAATAACTTTCAGTATACTGTCAGGGGATACACTACTGAGTACCTTTAGTATAGTAGAATAACCTCCAACAGCAATGTATTCATCAATGCTTTCTGGATCTATTAGTCCACTTTCCCTGAGGACAATCTTCTTTTGCTTTTTATAGAAAGGGATGTCATAAAAATGAGGAATGTTCTTAAGGCCTTTTCCAAACTTGATTCCCTTGGGCTCTGTAAAATTTTCCATCTCTTCGATCTTGCAAAAAACTTTCTTTTCATAGATTTTTTTAGCAGCTAACTGAGTGATAATTTCCTTTGCGTCTTCTTCATTGAAGCGGTGATACACCACAAGAGGAGAGCGTGGTTTCATTAAATTTACTAAAGGCTCTTCTCCACAAAAACCCAAACATCCTGTTTTGGTAATTACAACATCTAGCTTTCTTTTTGCTGCTTCCTTTTTTAAAGCATTATATACACTTTCAGCTCCTGCTGCTATGCCACAGCTTCCTAAACCAACAGAAAGCCTTATTTTAGAAGGGAAGAGACTTTTTAGACCTCTGTTTTTTATTTTTTTCAAATTCGAAATGCTTGTGACCCTCATCCTTCCTCCTTATATTTATCTACGATACCATGTATCTTATCCACAGTATTGTAACCATATACATCGTCATTATCCACTTTGATCACAGGTGCTAAGCTACAACAACCAATGCAACGAAGTGTTTCAAGAGTAAAATTTCTATCTTCAGTGGTATCACCTGGCTTAATGCCCAGCTGCTTGGACACCCCCTTAATTATTCTGGCACCACCCCTTACGTGACATGCCGTTCCCAGACAAACATAGAGGGTATGTTTCCCCCTTGGTTTGAGCGAAAAAGCTGAATAGAAAGTAGCCATGCTAAACAATTGAGACAAAGGGACTTTCATTTTTTCACTTATCTGTTCCAGAATTTCTTTCGGCAAATATCCTTGTGTCTCCTGGATATCTTCTAATACTGAAATGATAGCCCCTGGCTTACCTTCGTGTTTATTAATAACCTTTTCCAGTGTTTCTTTCATTGACTTCCTCCATATTCACCACAGAGGGCACAGAGAATTTAAAAGGACACTCCGTTTGATAAATAAATACCAAATTCTAATATCGAAATCAGAAACAATTACAAAATTCAAATTACAAATGTTCAAAACTTCTAAAACAAATAATTCTTAAATTCCTTAATTCCTAAATTTTGAAATTTTTTATTTTTTTCGTTTAGCAGATTTTAAAACTCGCTTTTCCAGTACATCTGCAACATCTTTCAAATTAAGTTCTCTGAGTCTTTTTCTCGTAGGAATACCTTCATTTGTCCATCCTCTCAGCTTATAATAGCGATCAAGAATCTTTTCATATTTTTTATGGTCAATCGGTGGTAATGGTACCGGACCTACTGGATGTTCACCAGGGCAGTCCTCATTTAAACATTTCCAATTGGGCATGTCGTCTTTCCGTCTTATCCCCCTCAATACGATGACCGCTCTCTCAATCTGGTAGGCTCTTTCACCAATTTCCATCAGTTCATTTTTTGTAAATTTTTCACCAGTAGCATAATATAGTGCTTTGGAGAGATAATTCCACATCTTCTCAATATCCTTTGGGCGATCGTGCCAAAAACCAAAGTGGCCGAAGGGATACTTGCAAATACCCATTGAGTCCGGCAGTTCAAAAAGGTTCTCGTAAAACTGAACCAGCCTGGCCTTTGCCTCCGGATGATATGAACGTATATCTCCAGCCTCTTTGAATCCGGTTACACGTGCAGCTACAGATGGACTATTGAGTAACTCCGTTGTAGGCAATCCTGATAAATGATGTGAACCTCTCGGTGAGAGGGCAGATGAAAGCATGGAACCAATAGCAGAACGATTCTCAAATCCTGTTGAACACATTCCCTTCTGATGATACACGCATTTCAGCGCTTCTTTGCCGAGCTCTTTACCTAACCGATATGGACCTTCAGCCAACTTGTTTCCACAACCTTTCCTTGAGGCAATTTTCGTAGCTAGTTCAATCATTCCTTCACCATTGCCCCATTTCATTGGAACACCATCGGTAAATTTCTCATCTATAATCCCCTTTTCATACCATTCCATCATAGTAGAGAACGAGTTACCTAATTCCACCTGGTCAATCCCTAAATCATTACACATAGCATTTAGTTTCAATATAATTTTAGCCCTTGGCTCCAAACAATTGCGTCCTAAAGCCACAACTGAATCATAACCGGGCCCCCCACTGGAAGAGGGAGATTTAGTATCCTCTGTTTGGTATGCACCAAGACAATGTATGGGACAACTGTAGCAGGCATCCTGTCTTTCCCACCATTTATCTCCAAACATTTCAGTTAGCTCAACATCATCTGACCAGATACCACATTGGTTCCAGTTTTTCAAAGGTGTCATCCCGGTTCGTCCAATAAGTCTGGTAAATCCCGGTGTTCCGTATTTTGACATTATAGCGTTGCTCTGACTGTGCAATGACCCGAAATTCGGATCTACAAGATCCATCTGGCACTTCAACGATAGGTCAAGGAAATTTTCGGGATCAAAAATCTTAACACCTTTGCTACCTTTTACCACTAACCCCTTCAGATTTTTCGAACCCATGACTGCTCCACCCCCACATCTTCCCAGACTGTTCGACCGCTGTGTTCTTATGCTTGCAAATCTTACTATGTTTTCACCTGCAGGGCCAATAAGTAACATTTGGCATCCAAGATGCCTCTTGTTTAACACAATGTTGCACTTATCTATACCCTTACCCCATAAATCATTAGCTGATTTAAATTCAATCCGCTCATCTTCAATATAAATATAGGTTGGTTTGTTAGCCTTACCTTTAATGACAACTGTATCCCAACCAGCAAACTTGAGCTCCGGTCCTATTGCTCCACCCATGTTTGAATCTCCCCACCCGCTATAAGGTAAGGGAGCAATAAATGTTGCCTGTAATCGTCCTGCGCCTGGCCATGTGGTTCCGCATAACGGACCTGTACCGAAAATGATTTCATTTTTAGGATCAAAAGGAGAAACCCTAGTTACGTCAATATCTCTGAATAGGAGTATATGGTTAAGAGCCCTGCCTCCTAAATATTCCTTAAAATAAGGGCTCGTATCTTCAGTTGTATAACTCTCTTTACTTAGATCAATTCTCAATATTTTTCCTGTGCTGCCGTACATATCACGCACCCCCTCTTAAAATCCTCTTCATTTGCGTAATCCTCTCTCTCTGCCTCTTCAAATCATAGGCATGTGCAGTGACATATTCAATAGCACCAGTAAGGCAAAATTTTACACATGCGGGGTCCCCTGAACACAAATCACACTTTACTACTTTCTTAGTCAGAGGGTCTACCGAAATTGCTCCAAAAGGACAGGCAATGCTACACATCTTACATCCTATACACTTATCATAATTAATTATTATTGCACCAGTTGAATCATCCATATAAATCGCTTCTGCTGGGCATATATTCATACAGGCAGGGTCATCACACTGCTGACATTGCATCGACACGTCTAGGATAGCTTCATTAAAATGTATGGTTCTCCTTCTGGAACTGGCAGGATTACATACTCCCGTTTGAATCAGTGAACATGCTAGTTCACATGTTCTGCATCCCGTACACTTACTTACATCAAACAGTAACAATTTCTGCATGCTATCTCCTATTATATTTTAAAAACTACCTCTTTCTTCTCCTTTGTTATACCCATAGATTTAAATCACTTTCTACTTCATGATCTTAACCTTGTGCCACCCCTGTTCGTATGGAGTCATGAAAAAGAGTTTTAATCTCATTTCACTCATTAGCCACTGGCCATTCACTTTTCTGTATTTATCATATTCCAGGCC
>WTBG01000181.1 GCA_013139225.1 Deltaproteobacteria bacterium | reverse complement strand
ACACGTAACTCGCATCTCGCAACGCAAATAATTTTAACTTCAAAATGCTGTAGAATTACCGAGACCTTCATGAAGCCATCAGTTTTAAAAAAAACATATACTTATATTATCTTCCTAATACTGGGATTTTCTGTATCGTGCCTGCCATACCTTGCCAGAGCAGATATCTACCGCTATGTCGACAAAAATGGCACTATACATTTCACCAATCTCCCTACCAGTCATAGATACCAATTATTCAGAAAGAATAAGAGGAGTACCAGGCCTAGTAGCAACAAACGCTATGATCCGCTCATCAGAGAGATTTCCCAAAGGCACAATATTAACCCTGCTTTGGTTAAAGCAGTAATAAAAGCCGAGTCCGATTTTGATCGCTATGCAGTTTCTAAAAAGGGAGCCCGAGGCTTGATGCAACTTATGCCGAAAACTCTTAAAGACCTAAAAGTATATGACCCCTTTCATCCTAGAGAAAACATCAATGGAGGAGTTAGATTTTTAAAGCGACTGTTAAAGCGATTCAATAATAACCTCTCTCTAACACTAGCTGCCTATAATGCTGGACCTGGGACTGTTGAAAGGTATGATACTATCCCTCCCTATCAGGAAACTCAACTCTATGTTAAAAAGGTCCTCAATTACTTTGATCGTTATCGCCAGGAACTCTAACACTTCCAGAAACAAATGACTACCCGCAAAGCGGGTAGCTTTTTTTTATGGCCAAAGGCCGTGAAACAAAATAGGTAAGAAAGTGACTGTAGTTTCCTTTTGCATCCCCGAGCGAAGTTCGGGGTTTTAAAACAAACAAGAAGAAAAACCATGTCAGACATACTCGTTAATGTAACCCGGGGAAATGCGATCGAAAGTATCCACCGTGGTCACATTGTAGTAGTAAATTCCAAAGGAGACATACTCTATCAATTAGGTAATCCTGATTTTAACATCTGTTTGAGAAGTTGCGCCAAGCCGCTTCAAGCCCTGCCTATAATTACCACAGGGGCTGCAGACACATTCAGTTTTACACCTGCCGAGCTTGCTGTTATGAGTGGCTCCTTGAATGGACAGGATTTTCAGGTCAATACCATAAAGTCCATCTTGAACAAAATCGGCCTTGATGAGAGAGCTCTGCAATGTGGAATTCATCGTCCATCACATCGAGCAACGGCTAAGAAATTGCAGGAAGAGGGAAGAAAACCATCTCCCCTGCACAATAATTGCGCCGGCAAGCACACTGCCATGCTAGCTCTCTGCGTTCATCATAGATGGTCACTGGATAATTACATCAGCAATGAACATCCTGTACAGCAACTCATAGTGAAAACTGTCTCTTCCATGGCAGAGGTGCCTATTGAAAAGGTTGGAATAGGAATAGACGGCTGTGGTGTACCGGTATTTTTCCTCCCCCTTAAAAACCTTGCCACATCTTATGCTAAACTAACATCCACCTCTGATCAAGATATCCATCGACTGATGGAAGCAATCCTGTCCCATCCTGAAATGATTGCAGGTGATGAAAGAATTTGTACCGACATCATGAGAGCTTTAGGTAAGAAAGTATTCGCTAAAACGGGGGCTGAAGGGGGATATGCTATGAGTCTAATGGAAAAAGGATGGGGTGTAGCCATAAAGATTGAAGATGGCAACAATAGGGCAATACAGCCTGTTACCATTGAGGCCTTAAAGCAATTAGATATTATAACCAAAAAAGAAGAAGATAAACTCCAAACATATCACCATCCTGTTATTAAAAATCATCGAAAGGAAACCGTTGGTAGTATCGCAGCACAATTCAGCCTGACCAACCAGCCAAGTTAAAAAAATGAAAAAATAGCTAGAAATAATTGTTAATATAATATATTATACTACTAAAAGGTGTTTCATAAAAATAATCTCTCATCTATTTTTGAAAGGAGGATGATATCAATGATGGAAGAAAGGGATGAAAGGAATGAATCAAGGTCTTTACTCATTTTTTTAGCCGGAGGCTTGATTGGTGCAGGAATATCACTGATCTATGCTCCCTTGAGCGGTGAAAAAACCCGTCAATACCTAAGGATTCAAACCAAAAAAGCAAAAAGAAAGGCTCGACATTTAACCGAAAGTACCAGAGAAAACATCGATCACTTGATAAGTGAGATTAAGGAAACAACAGACAAGGTTATCGAAGAGGGTATGGAACTAACCAAGGAAAAGAAAGCTGAAATTTTAGCCGCTATCGAAGCAGGAAAAAAGGCAATGGAGGAAGAGAGAAGCAAGATAGAAAGGCATCAAACTGATCGAAGCAAAAAATAGCAACATTAGAGCTAAGTCCTTCGCACAAAGCAATATGGAAAAGATCAAGGTCATGGTTAAAAAATCCCCGGGGGATGAGGATATTCCTTTACCACGCTACATGTCCCCAAACGCAGCAGGCATGGATCTTTATGCTGCCGTAAAAAAAGATACCACACTCAAACCTGGGGAAATCAAGCTTATCTCAACGGGAATTACTATTGCTCTCCCACCCGGTTTCGAAGCACAAATTCGCCCCAGAAGTGGACTAGCAATACAACATGGGATAAGTATCCCCAACACACCAGGAACCATAGACGCAGATTATCGGGGAGAAGTGAGAATCATACTGATCAACTTAGGAGAAAGCCCCTTTACAGTAAAAAGGGGCGATCGCATTGCTCAGATGATCATTAATAAAGTCTATCAAGCTCATTTAGAACTATCCACAGAATTGTCCTCTACTAAAAGGAATGAAGGAGGTTTTGGACATACAGGAATATAAACCCAGATTTTGCAGTAGGTATATGGCTACTGCAAAGTCTGGGTTTATAATAAAAGGCAGAGATTGTTTCCCCTGCCTTTTATTGTAACAATTATATAAATGATCTTAAAAAAATCGAATTACTCTTTTTTCAAGGTAGTATTACCCTCCAAAATGATATAACCTTTCAATTCCTCAAGTGTCTTTTCTCCAATGCCCTTAACATTAGTAATGTCTTCTATCTTTTTGAAAGGTCCATTCTGAGTGCGATATTCAATAATAGATTGTGCTGTTTTTGTCCCAATACGTGGTAATATCTCCAACTGTTCTGTATTAGCAGTGTTTATGTTAATCTTCCCTGATAATACTGGTTTTTCAGGTGCCGCCTTGGCAGCCTTCTCAGCAGCGGAAGATGATACGACCATACAAAATGCACAGAAAAAAGATAGAGCTAAAACCAATGTCAGAAGTTTTGATAGTTTCATAAATCCCCTCCTTCCTTCCTTTTCATAGAATTTTAGATATTTAATATTAGTTATGTTTCTATTTGATCTAAACATTCCTCACCCCCTTTCATAACAGATTTAATAACAGGTTTTTTACTACCATAGGCAGAAAGAATGTCAAGCATTTTTTGTTTTTTACTTTGCAATTTTTCATTGTTTAAAAAATTCCACTGCATTTTGAACAGATACAGGATTCTCCACAAGATTAATACAAAAAGGTTGACAATTAAAAAGATATAAGAGATATACACAGTTCAATTTTTATAGAACGTGGATAAGCAAAAAAATGGGGAGAAGAGATAAAAAACCTTACTTGAGAAAAAGGATTTTATATTTCTGTGGGCGGATATGGGCCCGATTTGCCATCCTATTGGCTAAATGGTTACCCTTAAAGTATCTTCATTTTGTTGCGGGTATTTTTGGGAAAATAGGCTTTTATCTGATGAAGAAGCGAAGGCAGATAGCATACCACAATTTACAGATAGCCTTCGGTAATTCAAAAACAAAAAGTGAATGTGACGAAATCGTAAAAACCATTTTTCGTGACACAGCCAAGAACGTACTGGAGGTAGCGAAACTTGCCTATACCGACCCCGCTTTCCTAAGAGAGCTAATAAGCATTGATGGATTGGAATACTTAGATAATGCATTGAGCCAGGGTAAAGGAGTGGTAGCTTTAAGCGCCCATATGGGAAACTTTCCTATAATTGGTCCCAGGCTGATATTAGAAGGATATCGCTTCAATCTCATTCTTCGCAACCCTAAAGACAAAATATTAGCTAAAACTTTATCAGACATCAGGATAAAGCTCGGCCTAGACTCAATACCTGATAAACCCCGCAGTATGTGTGCAGCAAAATCATTAGCTTCCTTGAAAAAAAACAGCATCCTTTATCTCCAGATTGACCAGAATGCATCTTCCCAAGACCTTTGGGTTGATTTTTTTGGCTGGCTGGTTCCTACCTTCAGAGGACCTGTAGTCTTTAGCTTTAGAACAGGTGCTCCTATCCTCCCCATGTTTATAATAAGGGATGCTTCAAACCATCATAAACTCATTATAAAACCGCCTTTCAAACTTATTAACACCGAAAACAAGGAGGATGATATCCTCCAAAACACTGCCAAACTTACCAAGCTTATTGAAGCTTACATAAAACAGTACCCTAGTCAATGGTGGTGGTTACACCGCAGATGGAAGAAAGCGAAAAAAAATAATTAAAATGTTTCGTTCTGTACATTTTTATGATATATAAGGCTCGGATATGTGTTTTTATTATTTTATGGTGAGAAATGAACAAAGTTAATAAAGGAAAGAAGGAAAAAGATGAAGGCCATGTTACCCTAAAGGATTCTGCTTCTCCTCCTGAGTTTATTGATAAAGACGTCATGGAAGAGGTGAAGGATGGCACTTCTGCTAGTAAACTTTTAGTCATAGATGATGATGCGGATATAAGATCTTTACTCACAGATTTATTAGAGGAATCCGACTATAAAGTGGATACTGCCTCCTGCGGAGAAGAAGCTTTGCAGATGATTCGAGTTTCCACTTATGATCTGGTAGTAACCGATTTAAGAATGCAGGGTATGCAGGGCATGGAAGTAATCAGAGAGGCAAGGAAGATAGACCCAGGTGTCGATGTTATCGTAATGACAGGGTATGCTTCTGTTGATTCTGCTGTAGAGTCAATGAAAGCTGGTGCTGTAGACTACATCACAAAACCTTTAAATACCGATCAGATAAGGTTGGTGATAAAGAAAAATATCGAGAGGAGGAATTTCCAGCGTCTAGCCAGTGAGAGAGAATTTTATAAAATACTCTCAAGTATTGACGGACTTACTGAACTATACAATTATCGCTACTTTCACCAGCATCTTCAGATGGAATTGGAGAGAGAAAAAAGGTATGGACGCCCTCTATCTCTGGTTATGCTAGACATTGACAATTTTAGGGGTTATAATAATCAATATGGCCATCCAGTAGGAGACTTGGTATTAAAAAATTTGGCATCTATCTTAAAAAATGCTACCAGGGGGTGTGATGTCATATGCCGGTATGGTGGGGAAGAATTTACCGTAATACTTCCTGAAACTGACAAGGAAGAAGCCTATATTGTTTGTGAAAGAATTAGACATGAAGTTGAAAAAACCAATATGCATGATGGAGAGGGAAACTCCATTGGAAAGATCTGTATAACTATTGGCTTAGCATCTTTCCCCATCGATGCTGACAATAAGAATGAATTGATAGAACAGGCTGATAAAGCACTTTATCAAGGGAAAGAAACAGGGAAAAATTGTACATTCCTTTGTGGTGCAAAAGAAAAATATAGCAAGGTACAGGAATAAGCAGATTAAGACAATTCCAGCCAAATCAACTGAGATGAGATATTTGATCTCAGAAGAGATTGATATGAGAATATTTTAAAGGCTGTTTTTTATTCAAGAATGGCGGCCTCTAAGTATTCTCTTTATTTTTTAGATAATAAACCGATAGAAAATGCTAAGTGCTGAAGATTTTTTTGACCTGACAAAATTTACTCACCGCCCTTTGTTTGAGGAGACGGAACGCGTTTGGGATACCTTAAAAAGGTTGGAATCCTACATCCACGATAACCTGGATTCTAACCTGGGTGAACTAACAAAAAAGGGTGTGGTACTGTCTAAGACTTATGCTATCCATGAGGGAAATCTCATAGAGCATTTTAAACTAAAAAGAGGGGGGGGTGCTCGGGGAAAACTTCAAGTAGAAGTTGATGGTGAAATTCTGGTGGGTGCATCTATTCTCTACGCAGGAGTTTCTTTGTTGGATGATAACATTTATATTGGCAAGGATACCGTTGTAGAGCCTGGAGCACTAATCAAAGGTCCTACCATTATTGGAAACAACAATGAGATTCGGCAAGGTGCCTACATTAGGGGCAACGTAGTCATAGGGGACCAATGCGTGGTAGGACATACTACCGAAATCAAAAACTCCATTATGACTTATGGGAGCAAAGCGGGTCACTTCGCCTATATTGGAGACAGCATCTTAGGTGAAGTTAATTTGGGAGCAGGAACCAAACTCGCTAATCTTAAAATCTTCGATTCAACCATAAAAGTTAAAATTGATGGGAACCAGTACGATACAGGACTAAGAAAAATGGGAGCTATTATCGGAGACAAAGTGGAGTTGGGATGCAATACAGTAACCAGCCCTGGAACCTTACTGGCAAAAGGTGTATTATCTTATCCCAATACTTCGTTGCGTGGATACTATGCTCCTGGTTCAATAGTTAAGCTAAAACAGGAACAAGAGGTAATAAGAACTTAATGTGTGGTATTATAGGATATATTGGTGAAAGGGAAGCTCCTCAAATTTTACTTGAGGGTTTAAAGCGACTAGAATATCGTGGGTACGATTCTGCGGGTATGGCCGTTATAGATGACGGGAAGATAAAGATTAAACGAAACGAAGGGAAACTTGACCAGCTAGAACGTTCTTTATGCAAAGATCCTTTAAGAGGAAAAGTAGGGATCGGTCACACCAGGTGGGCTACCCATGGCAAACCATCTGAGACTAATGCCCATCCCCACAAAGCTGGAAGTATTGTAGTCATTCACAACGGTATTATAGAAAATTACCTCAATCTCAAAAAATCACTAGAAAAAAAAGGCCATACCTTTAAATCCGAAACCGACACAGAAATCATTGCTCACCTTATTCAAAACTACCTATTTAAAGGAAACAGTTTTGAGCAGGCAGTGAGAAATGCCCTTAAGAGGATCAACGGATCCTATGCCATTGGTGTTATCTGCGAAGAAGAACCCAAGAAGCTGATCGCTGCAAGGAATGAAAGTCCACTCGTCATAGGGCTGGGTGAACAAGAATGCTTTATGGCCTCTGATATCCCTGCCTTTCTGTCACACACGAAGAAAGTAATCTTTCTAGATGATGGGGAAATGGCTGTCTTGAGTGAAAAGGGTGTAAAACTTAACAATCTCTCAGGCAAAAAGATTTCCAAAGAGGTTAAGACTATTGACTGGAGTCCCTCTATGGCAGAAAAAAGCGGCTT
>WTBG01000268.1 GCA_013139225.1 Deltaproteobacteria bacterium | reverse complement strand
ACCAAAAGCACAGACGGTACTACCGTGAAAATAGTGATTCAAAACAAATGTGTTGCATGTGGTCAACGGATTACCCACCTGATATTATTGAGGGCACAGAGCCGTTTGCTGATATTGAGGCTGCATTTGGTATTACAATAGATGAAGAAGAAGCATTGAATCTCTATGACATGGTCTTGGAAGAAGCGGTATTAAGGATAATGGAATTACGGAAAGAAAAGGGGTAGCAAATCGCGGAAGGGGGACTGGTTATTCTGAGCAGCTGTTAGCGCAATATGCAAAAAATGAATTTAATACAACTCGTAAGCTTTGGTGGCACAGATTCCCCAGCCCCTTAGTTCCACCGTGTACGCCAAGAGAAGTAGGCCGTTTGTATGGCAACTACTTTGTAAGCCGAAAACTTTGGGAAGTCTGACAACTGTCAGGCTGAAATTAGTTGATGATTTTCAGTGGGTGCAACTCCCACCCATCCAAAGCCCGCTGGCAGGATGGTAGAGAGCTGGATGGGTGACTCCGTGAGGATAGCAGAAAAGTATCTGGTGATCGAATGAGCAGGCTGTGTAATAGAGCCCCGAAATAAACTAATAAATTGTGGTTAAGCCGACGGGTTACGGTGATTCGGAAGGCAGCAATGATATGATCAAACAGTGGTTAATCATATCGTACCACCGGGGTCAGAGAGCAGGGCATGTTCATACAGGGAAATCTTCGGAACTTGGGAGATCCGTTTTGTTCCTTACAAGAGGATGGTTCTTTAAGGTGTGCCATCACCCCAATAACACCTGGCATCAAATGTATCTGCACTCACATTTGTAAAGCGATAAGAAAAGAGAGCAGTGTAAAGGTATCGAAGGCGAGGGAAAACCAGAGCCAACGAGATGACAAGCGGAAGTCATAGTCTCCTCATAGTACCGCATGTAGGTGGCGAAGCGCATTCAGAGCGAGCCACTGTAGGGAAGGGGGTTTGAGACCTGATTTTACGAACCAATTGAATGAAACCATGTCATTACACAGAGAAAGGAAAACACGGGAAACGCAATTCAATCGGATAGCAGAAAAAGCACGAGAAAAACCAGAAGAGACATTTACCTCACTGGCACATTATCTGACAGAGGAGTACCTGCTGGAAAGTTTTAAGAAGCTAAGGAAAACAGCGGCGAAAGGACTCGACGGAGTAGGCTGGTATGATTACAGTAAAAATCTCGCGAGCAATATTGCAAGTTTACATAAGCGATTGCGAGATAAAACGTACCAAGCGCCCGACATCCGCCGGGTTTGGATTGACAAAGGGAATGGGAAGCAACGTCCGTTAGGAATAAGTTGCATTGAAGATAAGATTGTTCAACGAGCAGTTACAGATATTCTGAATCTGATCTATGAACAAGATTTCTATGACTTCTCCTATGGCTTTCGTCAAGAATGCTCTGCCCATCAAGCATTGAAGCAATTAAGAGATCAATGCATGAGACGAAAAATGAGATGGGTTCTTGATGCCGACATCCAAGGCTGTTTTGATAACTTCGACCATGGTATACTCCGGGAATTATTAACACGCAGGATAAAAGATAAAAACATCATGCGTTTAATAAATCAATGGCTGAGAACAGGAGTTGTAGACGGTACGAGTATGCAGCGCAATACAAAAGGCACACCGCAGGGGAATATCATTTCCCCATTGATGTGTAACGTATATATGCACTATGTGCTTGATCAGTGGATGGATAAAACCATTCGCCCCTTACTAAAGGGAGCGTGTTTCATCATCAGATATGCTGATGACTTCGTTATCGGCTTCGAATACGAAGAAGATGCCCGTCGGGTGATGCAAACCTTACCCAAAAGAATGGGGAAATACGGTCTGACGATTCATCCGGAAAAGAGCCATTTGTTTGAATTTGTGCCAGAGAACACAGGCAAACGATCAACGCTTGATTTTCTTGGTTTTACACACTACTGGACAAAAAGCCAGAAGGGTAATAACATTATCAAACGAAGAACAGGGAAAAAGGGACTGCATAAAGCAATTCAGAAGATTCAGGATAGCTGTAAGTACAATAGGCATTTGCGTCTAAAAGAGCAGTACCAATTGCTCTGTTCTAAACTTCGGGGATTATATCAGTATTATGGAATTAGAGGTAATTTCTTTTCCATCAAAACCCTGTATCAAAAAGCGATACATGCGTGGTTATACTGGTTGAACAAGCGGAGTCGGCACAATAGTTATACCTGGAAAGGTTTTCAGGAGTTGCTAAAACACTTTGTTTTGCCAAAGCCTAAAATAGTCCACTGGAATGTGTAAATTTTGCAACTGAAAGTGAAACGTAAAATCAGAGGAGCCGAGTACGGTAGTTCTGTACGCTCGGTTCTGCGAGGGGATAGGTGGAGCAATCTGCCATTCTATCTCAATTGAGGATGAACAATATGAATACAAATTCTAGTTGTAATTCGGCCAGAAGAAAATTCTTAAAATCTTCCGTGATCGGTGGTATGTCGCTTGTAGTATTTCCTTCATTTTACGGTTGCAGGGAAGAGAAATTAAATTGTAAACT